>CAZSWS010000067.1:0-15073 GCA_964610765.1 uncultured Parabacteroides sp. | reverse complement strand
AACCATTTGATAAGATAGGGCGACCGCTAGTCAGCCCCTACAATTGTCCTATTCCATGCACCTACACTGCCCCAACACCCTGTGACCGCCAGTGCGGGCAGCGTTTCAATTGCGTCACCCCTTAGGTCGTCATTCCGCACTCCGATGCGGAATGACGGCGAAGGGGGTATAGGAGAATTCCCTTATTATATAACGCATTAATCAGCATTGCTGAGAAAAACAAAAGGGGATGTGAACCAGTCTGGTGCACATCCCCTTTGGGGTTTTATGCTATATGCTTTTGATTTATCTAGGCAAGTAAGTCAATCAGCTCGTCGACAGTCAGTTCTTTTTGCTCACCGCTTCGCATGTCTTTGAGGTTGATATGGTTGCTTTCCATTTCTTTTTCTCCCACGATGGCTACGTAAGGAATATGGAGTGAGTCGGCATAGCTCATTTGCTTTTTCATTTTGGCTGCATCGGGATAAAACTCTGTCCGTATGCCATAGGAGCGAAGTTTGTGCAAAATGGGGAGTAGGTAGTCTGCTTCTTTGTCGCCAAAGTTGACAAAGAGGAGTTGGGTAGTTAGTAATGAATCGTTGGGATATAGTTCCAATTGGTTCAGCACATCATAAATTCGGTCTGCTCCAAAAGAGATACCTACGCCTGATACGCCCGGTAAACCAAATACGCCTGTCAGGTTGTCGTATCTTCCTCCACCGGTGATGCTGCCAATCTGTACATCCATGGCTTTTACTTCAAAGATAGTTCCGGTGTAGTAGTTCAGTCCACGGGCAAGGGTTAAATCGGCCTCTAGTCCGGCGGTCATTGGGATTTGCTCTATGCGAGAGAGGATATATTCCATTTCTTCTATCCCTTCCAAACCAATGGTTGACATGTTTAGCACTTCTTTGAGTGTGGTCAGTTTTTCCCGATTACTACCTTCCAATACAATGATGGGTTGCAACTTCTGAATAGCGTCTTCAGCAATTCCTTTTTGGCGAAGTTCTTCATTGACATTGTCCAGACCAATTTTATCCAACTTGTCGATAGCCACAGTAATGTCTACAATCTTGTCTGCTTCGCCAATCATCTCGGCAATACCGGACAGAATCTTTCGGTTGTTCATTTTGATGGTTACGCGGATGTTGAAGCGTTTAAAGACTTCGTCCATGATGCGAATCAGTTCTACCTCATTCATCAGCGAGTCAGAGCCAACTACATCCGCATCGCATTGGAAAAACTCCCGATAACGCCCTTTCTGTGGGCGGTCAGCACGCCAAACAGGTTGAATTTGGAATCGTTTGAATGGAAATGTAATCTCGTTGCGGTGTTGCACTACATAGCGGGCAAAAGGAACGGTCAGGTCGTAGCGTAAGCCTTTTTCACACAGTCTGGTTGCCAGTCTGTTCGTATTTCTTTCAGTAAGTTCTTCGTCAGACACGCCTTTTAGGAAGTCGCCCGAGTTTAATATTTTAAATAGTAGCTTGTCGCCTTCTTCACCATATTTACCCATCAAGGTAGATAAGTTCTCCATAGCAGGTGTTTCAATCTGATGAAACCCATACAGATGATACACTTCGCGAATGGTGTTAAAAATATAGTTTCGTTTCGCCATTTCTTCAGGCGAAAAGTCTCGTGTACCTTTTGGAATGGATGGTTTCTGCATGACAAATCTCTATTTATTAATTATGTGTTGGCTACAAAAGTACGTAATTCTGTAGAAACAAAAAACGTAGGGTACGTGGATAAAACATCTTTTGTTTGGTAAAGAAAGCTAAATAGTTAGAAAGAAATGCCTGACACTGTTTGAGTTTATCTCCAACTTTGTATCTTTGCGCATAAAACTTAAAGGAATTAAGATGAAACGTTTCGCACCCTATATGATAGTTGCTTTTGCACTTCTTGTGATTACCAGTTGTTCTGATGATGAGAAGTACTTGACAGGAAAAGATGGAAAAGAGTATACGCAAAAATTCACATTGGTTACGGGTGATACGGCTAAGATAGAGATGGAGGCCTCACTCCCTATTAAATATGCCAGAGAGGACAGCTATAATGTAAAAATAACCACTAAAGGCGAAGTGATAGCTGTGAGAATGGGTACAACAAAAGTATATGTTACGAATGGAAAAGACTTGGTATATCTGGATGTAACGGTCAACCCTAAATACTTTGCTTATCCGGATCCGTTCTTGGAATTTGGGGCTTCTCGGTCCACCGTTAAGGAAAAATACGGCGAGCCTACCAGTGAACCGGCTGATGGTCTTATTTATAACGACTATTCTGAAACAGCGCACATCATATACTTTCAGTTTGAAGATGACAAACTGAAAGAGGTAGAGTTGTGGGCTAAGGCAGACAAGCAAGACGCAATAGAGAAGCATCTCAACGAAAGATTTTATCTGTATGGTCACAATCCGGCTCCTCATAATGACAGTTACTACATGGATGCGTTGAAGCTAGATGATGCCACACTGAAAGTTGACACAAGACTGAGAGATGATTATCTCTTTATTACCTACTATAAACCCTGATATGCTAGCTGTGGTCGGTTGAGACTAGTGGGCGGGAATCTTTCAAACATTTATACTCATTTTCTGTATCTCGGGAATGTCTTCCCGAGAAATATCTTAATTTTGTGTAATGTGTTGAATGGCTATCATTTTCCAAAAAGAGATGAGGGCAAAATGTTCAGGGAATGCAAACTAGAAAAGATAAAATTCTATGGGCAGACGACGAAATAGATCTGCTGAAACCTCATATCCTTTTTTTAGAAGAGAAGGGCTATGAAGTTATTCCTGTGAATAGTGGTCGTGATGCGATAGATTGTTGTCGCAAAGAAAAGTTTGACATTATCTTTTTAGATGAAATGATGCCCGGTCTTTCGGGCTTAGAGACTCTGTCAGTCATTAAAGAATCAGTGCCCAATGTGCCGGTGGTCATGGTAACGAAGAGCGAAGAAGAGCGAATTATGAATCAGGCCATTGGAAATAAAATAGCCGACTATCTGATTAAGCCTGTCAATCCGCACCAATTGTTGCTTTCTATCAAAAAGAATGTACATAAGCAGGTAATTATCTCAGAGACTACTACCGTAAACTATCAACAAGAGTTTAGAAACATTTTACTCCAAATAGATGAATCTTCTTCGGCTAGCGATTGGATTGAAGTATATAAGAAGCTGGTCTATTGGGAGCTAACACTAGCTGAGGCAGATAGTGAAATGCAGGAAATGCTTCGGATGCAAAAGAAAGATGCTAATCATGCATTTGGCCGATTTGTTCAAAAAAACTATTTGCAGTGGATGGTTGATGCAGATAGCTCTCCTTTGATGAGTACGGAGCTCTTTAGGGAGAAAGTATTTCCCCTGTTGGATCAGGAAGAGAAGGTGTTTCTTGTGCTGATTGATAATTTCCGGTTAGATCAATGGTGGATTGTAAAAGACTTGTTGGCTGAATATTTCGTATTTGATGAAGAACTCTATTATAGTATTTTACCGACAGCTACACAGTATGCGCGCAATGCTATATTCTCCGGTCTGATGCCTGTGAAAATTGCTGAGCAGTTTCCGGATTTCTGGCTTGAAGAAGATAGCGAGGAGAGTAAGAACCTACATGAAGCACCACTTATTCAGGCGCATCTTGAGCGTTTTAGAAGAACAGACTCTTTTTCTTATCATAAGATATATGAATCGCGCGTAGCCGAAAAGCTTATGCAGGATTTTACTGCACTAACAACGAGCAAACTAAATATTTTTGTGCTCAACTTTGTAGATATGTTGTCGCATGCACGTACTGAAGATAAGATGATTCGTGAGCTGGCGCAGACTGAAGCCGCTTATAGGAGTCTGACACGTTCGTGGTTTCAGCATTCAGCCACGCTCGACTTGTTTCGCAAGATTGCTGAATCAGGCTATAAAGTGATTCTGACCACAGATCATGGTACGATACGGGTAGATAGTCCGCAGAAAGTAGTTGGCGATCGCCATACGAACACCAACTTGCGATATAAAGTAGGTAAGGCATTGAATTATGACCCTAAAGAAGTGTTTTCGATTACCAACCCCGCTCTGGCCGGATTACCCTCGCCTAACTTAAGCAGTCGTTATATTTTTGCGTTCAATGAGTCATTTTTAGTCTATCCAACCAATTATAATTACTTTGTATCTTATTATAGAAATACGTTTCAACATGGGGGTATCTCGATGGAAGAAATGTTAGTCCCAATTATTACGATGACCTCAAAAAAGAAATAAAACCGTTATGCAGATTCAAATAGCAAGTATTGAGCATCTTCAGGATGCAGCCAAGCAGTTTGTCGCAACAATGGACGAACGGACTGTCTTTGCTTTTTATGGCTCGATGGGAGCCGGTAAAACCACATTTATTAAAGCAATTTGCGAAGAACTAGGAGTGGAAGATGTTATCAATAGTCCTACATTTTCTATTATTAATGAGTATCGAAGTGCCACAACACAAGAACTCATTTATCACTTTGACTTTTATCGAATAGAGAAAGTGAGTGAGGCGGAAGATATTGGCACGCCGGACTATTTTTATAGTGGAGCACTCTGTTTCATTGAATGGCCGGAGAAGATTAAAGATCTTTTGCCAATGGACACTGTGCTTGTGACTATCCAAGAAAATGACGATGAAACTCGTACAGTATATGTTGATGAGCCGGCTAGCTGATATTGAACTTGTTGAGGCAATCCTCTTTGGACTGTTTGGTTTGCTGGGAGTATTAGCGATAGTTGCTTCTCTGGCTAATCTTGATTGGTTTTTTAATGCTCGCGAAGCCAAACCTATTGTCAAATGGTTAGGTAGGATAGGGGCTCGCATTTTTTATATTTTGTTGGGAATCCTTTTATTGTTGGCTTCTTTTGCCGGGTTTAGCGGTTGGAAGCCCTAATAATAAGACCGCTTGTTACATGGTGTAGCAAGCGGTCTTATTATTACGATGTGTAGGATTGCCTTATTTAGTAATTCCTAGTAGTTGATTATACGTTTTTTCATCTTGAATGACTTCTAATGCCTTCTGGAATGAGTCATTATCATCATTGATAATCTGGAAATACTCGCTCATGTCGAAGATGTCTCTTGCTATCAACGCTTTGATGAACAAAGCAATTCTGCCTTTTGATTGTGTGTACTCTTCTTCATTATAGGCTATCTTTTCCTTTTCAGCCATTTTAATCACCTCTTGCATCACCGATTCAGGCACTTCAAAATTGTTTTTGAATTGCTTGATTGTAGGGTATTTGGTTTTTATCTCATCCCGGTGTTTATCTACAAAATTCATAGCTACTCGATTAGGTATAGCAAAAGTGTTTACTTTACCATAGTAGTTGTTTGTTCTGGTTGTATCAATAGGGATAAAGATATCGGGCATGATTCCACCTCCTCCATATACGGTTCGTTGGGTGTGTAGGGTGGTATATTTGAGCGAGTCCGCAAACTGTATGCTGTCTTGATTGATAAATTCTCCATGCGTAAAACGGTCGAGTAGTTCGTTTTCGTAGGCTTCACTTTGCCCTTTCTGATAAGGCTTTTGAATATATCGTCCGCTAGGCGTATGATAGCGCGCTACGGTCAAGCGGATCATGGAACCATCAGGTAGGGGAACCGGACTTTGAACAAGTCCCTTTCCAAATGTCCTTCTGCCTACGATGACGCCTCTGTCCCAGTCTTGAATGGCTCCGGCTACAATTTCACTGGCAGAGGCCGAGAAGTCGTCGACAAGTACCACTAGACGTCCTGAAAAGAGATTTTTTTGATTACCATCAGCAAATGCTTTTTGTTGTTTCTTTTGTCGATCTTCTGTATATACGATGAGGCGGTTGAATAGGAAGTTATTCACAACATCAATAGCTCCTTGCATAATGCCTCCTCCATTGCTTTGCAGGTCCAGGATGACATCTTTCATGCCTTGCTTTTTAAGCTTTTCCATGGCTTCTTGAAATTCTTTTCCGGTAGATTCAGCAAAACGGGTGATACGAATAAATCCGGTTGTTTTATCTACCATATAAGCTGCATCAATACTATATACGGGTATTTTCCCGCGTATGATTTCGAAGGCAATAAGTTCCGGGTGGTTGCCACGTTGAATTTTGATGTTAACTGGCGTCCCTTTTTCACCCCGAAGTTTCTTTTGTATGTCTGTTGAGCGCATGTTTACGCCGGCTATCAAGGTGTCTTCTACCATGATGATGCGGTCGCCGGGTAACAGACCGGCTTTTTCAGAAGGGCCACCGGGTATGACTTGGATGACATACAAGGTGTCAGTCAGCATATTAAATTGAATGCCGATGCCATCAAAGTTGCCCTTTAAAGGCTCGGTAAGCTCTTTCGTTTCTTCCGGGTCGGTATAGCTGGAGTGGGGGTCTAGCTTTTGAAGCATTCCGTTAATGGCATCCTCGACTAGCTTTTCCGTATCTACCGTATCTACATAGAAATTAGCAATGGTATATGCCGCCATATTTAGCTTATGCATATCCTGTTTTATGTTTTTCTGGGCAAAAGCTATGAAGCTGATGCATAGAAGTATGATAGTGGCGTTTACTATTCTCATGTCTTAATATAGTTTGGTTTCTTTGGGAACAAACATTGATATGTCTTTTCCAAAATGTAATAATTCTCGAACAATTGTAGAGCTAATATGTGTGAACTTGGGTTCGGTAAATAAGATAATTGTCTCAATGCCTGTTAAGCTGCGGTTCACATCGGCTATTGTTTTTTCATTCTCAAAATCATTCACCGTACGTATGCCACGCAAGATAACATTGGCTTTTACTTCTTTCGCGAAATCGACCGTGAGGTTGTCGTATGAACATACTTTAATGCGCGGTTCATCCTTATAAAGGTTTTGAATGGCTTCAATCCTTTTTTCTAATGTATAGTAAGTTCGTTTGTTTTCGTTAATCCCAAGTGCAATGATTATTTCATCTACCAAGGTTAATCCTCGGTTGACTAACGATTCGTGTCCATACGTGAACGGGTCAAAAGTTCCGGGGAAGAGTGCTCTCCGGATAGGTTGATTGCTGGACGATTTCATATTTTATTATTGCTTTATAGCGTATCGTTTACGATGTCTTCTTCAACCACTAAGTTATCAATGATGAAGTTTTGTCTTTCCATCGTGTTTTTTCCCATATAGAAGGTGAGCATATCTTTGATGAGGTCTTCTTTTTTCATGGTTACCGGGTCTAAACGGATGTCTTTACCAATGAAGTTTCGGAACTCATCAGGAGATATCTCTCCTAATCCCTTAAAGCGAGTGATTTCAGGATTCTTTCCCAAACTATTAATCGCTTTTATGCGTTCTTCATCTGAGTAGCAATAAATCGTTTTCTGCTTATTGCGTACGCGGAAAAGCGGTGTTTGTAGGATGAATACATGATTCTTCTTAATCAAGTCAGGGAAGAACTGTAGGAAGAAAGTGATAAGAAGTAAACGTATATGCATTCCGTCCACATCCGCATCGGTTGCTATAATCACTTTGTTATAGCGTAGTCCTTCCAATCCATCTTCAATATTTAGTGCAGCCTGAAGTAGGTTGAACTCTTCGTTTTCATAGACTATCTTCTTAGTGAGCCCGAAACTGTTTAGCGGTTTGCCTCGCAGACTGAATACGGCTTGTGTGTTTGGATCTCTACTTTTAGTAATTGACCCACTGGCTGAATCGCCCTCAGTAATAAAAATACATGAATTTTCTTTCTGATCGCCTTTTGCATCGTTCAGGTGAAAACGACTGTCACGAAGCTTCTTGTTGTGCAAGTTGGCCTTTTTGGCACGTTCTCTGGCTAGTTTGGAAACTCCGGCTATGGCTTTTCTTTCCTTCTCGGACTCTTGAATCTTGCGGTGCATCAATTCAGCAGTCTCAAGGTTGATATGCAGATAGTCGTCTAACTCTTTCTTTAGGAAGTCGCCAATAAATTTAGCGACGGTTGGTCCTTCCGGACCCATATCTTTCGAACCTAGCTTTGTTTTAGTCTGACTCTCAAAAACCGGTTCCTCTACTTTCACACTTATGGCAGCTACAATGCCTGAACGAATATCCGAGTATTCGAAGTTCTTAGCAAAATATTCTTTGATTACCCTTCCTACTGATTCGCGGAAAGCAGACAAGTGCGTTCCTCCTTGGGTGGTGTGTTGTCCATTTACAAACGAATAGTACTCTTCTCCATACTGTTGACTGTGAGTAATCACCACCTCAATATCTTCTCCTTTTAAGTGGATGATGGGATAAAGAGGGTCTTCAGTCATGTTTTCGTGTAGGAGATCAACCAGCCCATTCTTGGAGTGGTATCTATTGCCGTTGTAGTAGATACTAAGACCGGAGTTTAGGAATACGTAGTTTTTAAGTAGTGATTCGACAAACTCATCTTTATATTGATAGTTCTTGAATATTTCTTTGTCAGGGATGAAAAAAACCGAAGTGCCATTTTTCTCATTTGTTTGGGTTGTGTTTGACTCTTCTTGTAAGATAGCTCGTGAATATTCAGCCGATTTGGACTCTTTGTCTCTAAAGCTTGTAATTTGGAAGAAGCTACTCAAAGCATTTACGGCTTTGATACCAACGCCATTCAGCCCAACAGATTTTTTAAATGCTTTGCTGTCATATTTAGCTCCGGTATTCATTTTGCTGGAAACATCAACTACTTTGCCTAGGGGAACTCCTCGCCCATAGTCACGTACTTCGACAGTGTTTTCTTCTATTTTTACATCGATAGACTTTCCATACCCCATCATGTATTCATCAATCGAGTTGTCCAGCACCTCTTTCAGCAGTACATAAATTCCGTCATCTGCATACGAACCATCGCCCAACTTACCAATATACATGCCCGGGCGTTTCCGGATATGCTCCATCCATTCAAGGGTTTTTACATCTTCCTCGTTATAGGCAGTTTGTTCTCGTAAAGTTGCGTTCAGTTCGTTCATGTTTAAGCTAAATCGTTTTTATTTATGTAGTTTATTAATTAATTTCTTTGACAAAAGCACGTCTGGTTTTATGCATTTCGCGGTTGAAATAGTCCCATTGTGCATGTATAGATTCATTTTCTTCTGATTCCGGATTACTCTCTGCATAGTTTACTCCATATTTTACGTAATAAGGAATAAGGTCATTGAAGAGTAGCGCATTGACTCCTTTTTTCTGGTATTCAGGCAGAATGCCTACAAGATATAAATCCACAATCTTCGGCTTGCACTTTAGTCCTTTGAGCAAATGGATAAATCCAAAAGGGAAAAGCTTTCCTTTAGACTTTTGTAATGCACGAGATAAGCTAGGAAGCGAAATGCCGAAACCAACCACTTCATCGTCCTCTTCTCGTAATATGACTGAAACCAGATCCAATTGAATCATAGGTATGTATTGACCTACATAGTAGTCAATTTGCTTTGGAGTCAGGCTGGCAAAACCATATAGCGGCTCATAGGCTTTATTCAACGTGTCGAATATCTTGTGAGCATACGGATATATTTCTTTTTTATTTTTAAACTTAAGTGTTTTTAGTCCATATTTTTTCTGCACAATGTCTCCGATGCGTTTATGTTTATCCGGTATTTCATCCGGTATATAAATCTTATATTCATGCCAGTCGTGTTCTTTTACAAAGCCCAGTCGCTCCATGTGTTCAGGATAATAGGAGAAATTGTAAATAGTAGCCATTGTGCCCAATTGGTCAAATCCATCAATAAGCATACCTTCTTTATCCATGTCTGTAAAGCCCATAGGACCTTGCATATGATTCATTCCTTTGCTTTTTCCCCATTCTGCAAGTTTGGCAAACAAGGCATCAACTACTTCTTTGTCGTCTATAAAGTCTACAAAACCGAACCGTATGTACTTTTGTTTCCATAGTTCGTTACTTCGATGATTGATGATTGCAGCTATTCTGCCAACCGGTTGATTGTTTTTATAAGCGAGGAAGTAAGCAGCTTCACAAAACTCGAAGGCCGGGTTTTTCTTCCTGCTTAGCGTCATCATGACCTCTTCGGTAAGTTCAGGAACGTAATAAGGGTTGTCTTTATATAACTTGTTTGCAAAGCCTGCAAAGATTTTTAACTCTTTTTTTGTTTCAACTTCCTTGATTTCTATTGCCATGTTTTACTCTTTAACTGCAAATGTATGATTTATGTTGTAGATTAGCGATTAGCCGGCACAAAGACACTTCTGTACGTATAGACAGACCGTCTTATTTCTGCTCATCATCTTTCTTTCTTCTTTCTTTTTTGGCAAGAAGCAATACTTGAAATACAAATTCTGTAATCCATGATTCGGAATATTGTAAGGTTTCAGCAGCTTTACGTGTGTTCCATGCCAAAGTATTTAAAGCAGGAGTCTTCCAAGTAGACTTATGCATGATGTCATTGACTGTTTTTTCAGTCAGGCTGTATAGGGCCTTCTTCATAAATGACGGCACGTTTCCTTTCCATTTCATCAATTCGCTGATTAGTGTAAATAAATCAGTTGTGAATCCTTGAAAACGGAAGAAGTAAGGCTGCATATCATTTACGTTTCTGCAATTCCGTTTGATGGAGTTGTCTATTTCTTTAAAGAAATTATCCGACATGTTATAGTCGGCTTTAAGTATCTTTTTAACGCGAGAACGCTCAGCCAGACCAAGCCTGCCTTTTTGAGTTGGTATCTTCAGCATGCGTTTGAATAAAGCCAAGTCATTTAGTACTCCTAGATTGGTTACTCCCAGCTTTTCAGCAATGATGGCCTGATAGTAAACCCGAATTAAATACATGAACTCTTCAGAGGATTTCTTCGTGGCTCCTTCTTCTTTTTCTTTACGTTTAAATATTGATAATAACCCCATGGAAAATGATTTTATACATTATAATTACCAGTTACAAAGGTAATCAGATTTTATGAAATCGTAGAGTCTCTATAAATAAACTATATAGGATGAGTTAAAATCTCCGGATAGTGCTATGTTGCTAGTGCTGACGAGGAAACATTCGGTGATAAAAAAGAAGTCTTTTGTTGAATTTTAAAATTTGTATAGAAATCTTACCTATCTTCACTCGACAAAAATAAAACATAGCGATGGGAATTATTACAAATTATTTAGCTGAGGCTGAACGGATCCAAAAGAGAGGAGACCGCAGTGAGATGCTTCGTAAAATAATTGACTTAACACTGGATATGGAGCAGGTTGCTACATATAAATACACCTCCGACTTGCTTGATCGTGTCGATACAGAGCCTGATTCTGAAGAGCTGAATGCTATTATAGCCAATCGACTGGGTGGTCTGATTACCCAACTTAGTTCAGTTGAAACTAATATGCCAACAAGGCTTTTACGGATTGAACAGGTAACTAAGAAGTATCGAAAAGGTGGTTTCTCATTTGGTCCGGTCTCTATTGATTTACATCAGGGAGAGATTGTTGGATTGGTGGGCGAGAATGGAAATGGTAAAACGACACTCCTTCGTTTGCTCGCAGGCGAGTTGAAACCGGATAGTGGTTCAATAACCTACGATTTTTCTTATAAAAACCTGTACGAACGGCGTACTAAGCTGATATATATACCCCAGCGAAACAAAGACTGGCGAGGATCGCTGCTTGATAACCTGCGCTTTACAGCCTCTTCTTATGGATTGAAAGGAGATGAAAATCAATACCTGGTTGAACTCATTATTGCACGTATGGGGTTAAGAGCCTATCGGCATTTAAGTTGGGAGCAGCTTTCGTCCGGCTATAAAATGCGTTTCGAGTTGGCGCGTATGTTATTGCGCAAACCTCGGCTATTATTTATTGACGAGCCATTAGCGAATTTGGATATCATCGCGCAACAAACGATTTTGAATGATTTGCGGGAACTGTCGGGTACGCCTTACCGACCGATGGGGGTGGTGCTTAGTTCGCAGCAACTCTATGAAGTGGAGAAGTCGTCCGATTGGGTCTTGTTTCTGAAAAATGGCAAAATGGGATTAGATGCGATGGATAAAGAAACTTATCCGATGGTTGAGTCTGATATTCACAAGCGGATTGTTGAAATTGAAGCTGCACTTTCATATGATGAAATACATCAGGTGTTGGCTAAGCTTCAGTTAGAAAAGCTACAACAAGTGGGAGGCACTTATGTGGCTATCTTCCCGGAAAGTATAGCGGTTACTGAGCTGTTTAGGCTTTTCCATGAAGAGTCTGTCAGCGTGACTTATTTCAGAGATATATCTAATTCAACCCGTCGTTTCTTCTTATCGTAATTAAAGCTTGACTACTTATGTTTAAAAAAATACAATCTCATTTAGTACTGCACTTCCCTACACTTTGGAATGTCCGATTCATTCCTGCTGTAATAGTGGGTCTTTTCCTGAATCTGGCTTTTTATAGTGCGGGATATATGTATTCTGAAATACCCTTTTTCTCGTATTCTTATGCTTACGATCATCCTATAATGTATATCCTATCGGCTATATCGGGCATTTTATTGTTTATTTATTGGGTAACCAGATATAATAAGAATAATGCTTTTCGGTCGTTCTATCCCAAGAAGTCGTCCATGTTATATGTGGAGTGGCTGATGACTATACTTGTTATATTTCTGTTTGTCTTTTTCCCCTACTCATTTAGGGAAGGAACACAAGAAAAATACAAGTCGTATGCAAATGAAGAAGAAGTATTGAAGGCGTTGAATACCTTGAAAATGATTCCTGTTTTAATACCTGATTCAGAAGCTAACTTCTTTCTTTCCTCACCTGATAACAGTAATTCCGGCGATGAATTAACCTATAACGATGTTATTAATAGCGAATTAAAAGATAGTGTATTTAGTAAATATCCTAACTTCACGTATGTTTCTTTGCTCAATTATTCGAGCTATGACATGTATCTTCCGTATGATTTGGAGCTTAAGAATGCCGAAACGGTGAAACAATGGCTGATAGAAGAGAAGAAAGAGCTAATAGAAGAGCTAATAGATGATTTTTTAGCGTTGCATGAAAAACATGGACTAACTACCAACTTAACGCGCGAAAAATGGATGCAACTCATTTATCATCCCGGAAAATATCCGGTCAATAAGGATAACCTGATAATGCGATATAGCTTAGAGCACCGGAATTTCGGTATGCATAAAAAGGTTGATAATTATGTTCAGTACAATGAGCTAGCTTCGGCATATAGAATCATAGGAGACGTCTATTTTACTAAGCAGGTGGATGATGTTTTTCTCATACTCTTGTCCTATTTGACGTTGATTATTTCCATTTTTGTATTGGCATTTCGTCTTACTTCCGGCAGAGCTTGGCTGATAGCTATAGTCTCTTTAGGCTTGTTTGCGATTATTGACCTGCTTTTTGTTTTCTTGCTGGAAGCTTTTTTGAATGTTGATAATGAGTGGCTGGTGATTATTTACTTTTCGTTATTCGTCGTTTTATTTATAGGAGAGCTTCTTTATATGGCTTATAAGTTAATCCGTCGAAGCTCTAAAGGGGTAAGTGCTGTGGTAATTTGTCATATCACAGGCTTCATTCCGGCTTTTATGCCTTTGTTGTGGTTGATTACCTATGCCGTTTCAGAGTCGATTTGTTCAACTCCGCGTAGTGAATGCTTACATTCTATAATGAGTGAATATGCCTTCCCATTCTTTTGGCTCAACTTGCCTTTCGCTATACTTGTAATTGGACTGTTTATGCGAGTTATCTTGTTTAAATGGAAGGGTCTGCCCGAAGAATAAATGAGGACCGTAGCCGGCTTCATAGTTCGTTGTTGCCGGCTAACTTGTATCTTTGTAAAAGTTTTAATTACTGCAACTATGGTCAATCAAGAGATAATATGTGCTGTCTCCACCCCTCCCGGAAGTGGAGGGATTGCTGTCATTCGTGTTTCCGGACAAAATAGTTTGTCCCTTTGTGATAAGGTTTTTCATGCACACAAAGGTAAACGTACGCTTTCCGGTTTGCCCGGTTACTCCCTGATTTATGGAACGATTCGAAAAGAAGAAACCATTATCGACGACGTGATGGCAGCCGTTTTTAAAGGACCTAATTCTTATACAGGCGAAGATACGGTTGAGTTTTCTTGCCATGGTTCGGTATATATTCAGCAACAAGTCTTGCAGTTGCTCGTAGAAAAAGGTGCGCGACTGGCCACAGCCGGCGAATTTACACAACGGGCTTTTCTCAACGGAAAGATGGACTTAAGTCAGGCTGAGGCGGTCGCCGACCTAATTGCCTCTACATCGGCAGGCATGCATCGCTTAGCAATCAATCAAATGAGAGGAGGCATAAGCCGCGAACTAAAACATTTGCGTGACCGGCTACTTCATTTCACATCTATGATTGAGCTGGAGTTGGATTTTGGCGAAGAAGATGTGGAGTTTGCCGATCGTACCCTTCTCTTGAACTTAGCGAACGAAATAGACGGGGTTATAACTAAGCTATCCAATTCTTTTAGCTTAGGTAATGCTATTAAAAACGGTATTCCGGTTGCTATTATTGGTGAAACAAATGCCGGAAAATCAACTCTCCTGAATCTTTTGGTGGGAGAAGAGCGGGCTATCGTATCCGATATACACGGTACTACACGCGATGTAATTGAAGATGTCATCCATTTGGATGGTATCACATTCCGCTTTATTGATACGGCCGGCATACGCGAAACGTCTGATACGATTGAAAGTTTGGGTATAGAGCGCACCTTCGCTAAACTCGATCAAGCTTCTATTGTGTTGTGGGTGATTGATCTGACTAGCCCGGACACTTTAATTGAATCGTTAGCCCGTGTGATTGAACCGAAAACTGCCGGGAAGAAAGTTATTTTGGTGTTTAATAAGAAAGACCTGCTCACTGCCGACCAGTTAAAAGAGAAAGAGACATTGTTAAGTGACCTATCGGCAGAACGGTTTTATATCTCTGCCAAGAAAGAAGAGAATACCGAAACACTCCGCAGAGCATTGGTGCAAGCTGCTGCTCTTCCAGAAGTTGACAATCAAGACGTGATAGTCTCGAATGTTCGCCACTATGAAGCACTAATAAAAGCACACGAAGCCATCAGGCGCGTAATTGAGGGGCTAAATCAAGGAATATCCTCCGACTTCCTCAGTCAAGACATCCGCGAAAGCATCCACTACCT
>CAZSWS010000066.1:0-16524 GCA_964610765.1 uncultured Parabacteroides sp. | reverse complement strand
TATGGTTGTATTTTTATAATAGATTTCATATTATAGGTTTTCAGGAAGCGAACCAGTTCTTCCTTAATGATTGGTTGTATTTTGAAACTTATATATCTAAAGTAGGTGGACTAATAGATTATTGTGGCTCATTTCTTGTCCAGTTTTATTATTACAAGTGGTTAGGTGCTTTGATTATTTCTTTACTCTTAGGTCTTGTTTTTGTTTTATTTATGAAAATTTGCGAACATGTTGAAAAACAAACCTATCGTTATTTCCCAATTGCTTTTTTACTACCAGTTGCTTTGCTTTTTGTTATAAGTGATATTTACATTCATTTAACATACATCTTAGCAATTGTTTTTTCTTTATTTAATGTTTATGTTTATTTGTTGGTTCCTGAAGGACTAAAACGTTATATAATAGGAATATGTTTATACTTTATTGTATATTTTGTCGCAGGTGGGAATGCTATTCTATATGTAGCTTTGGTTGTGTTTTATGAACTTTTTCACTTTAAGAAGTCATATATTTATCCTGTCATCTTAATTTTATTATCATTGCTAATTCCTTATTTAGCTCATCTGTTTATATACATATCTTCTTTTAAAAACACCTATTTAGCAGTCACTCCATTTGTTTTGACATTTCCTAATAAAATGTTTATGGCTGTTTGGCTTTCTTTACCTTTCTTTCTTTTACTCATGATGATACTAGGAAGTAAAAAATTGCCAAGTTATGAAAAGCCCTTAATGGTTTTAATATGTTATAATATACTTGCTATAGCGTTCATGATTTATGGAATTCAAAAATCTAGTGAACCGGAAATGGAGTTTATAGCAAAGATGGGGTATGAAGTAGAACAAGGTAATTGGGAGAAAGTTTTGTCCTTAAGAAAAGATAAGAGAGATATTGAGCAAGGTAATCATTTAGCCACATTCTATGCCAATATTGCTTTGTCTGAAATGGGGCTATTATCTTCACAGTTATTTCATTACCCGCAGACAGGCAAAGAAAGCTTCTTTTTAGATTGGGCCCCCACTCATTTTAGCCCATGGTATACATGTGAGCAGTATTATAGATTGGGCATAGTTCAAGCAGCTGAACATTGTGCTTTTGAAGAGATGATGTCAAATAAGAGAGAGTATGGTGTAAAGCCTTTGAAGCGCTTAGTGATTACTACTCTTTTAAGAGGGGATTTTCATAATTTTAACAAATACACCAATTTATTAGAGCGATCTTTTATTCATAAACAGTGGGCAAGTCAACAAAAAAAGAATTATGAATTATTGCAAAAAGATTCTTTATATCTTATTCCAGGAATACCTGTATATAGTAAACTTCCAGATATAATTCTTAACTATAATTTTCCAGAACATGATTTGATTCTCTTTTTAAGAGAGCAGCCCTCAAATAAAAAGCTATTTGAAAATTTAATAGCATATCTGTTGTTGAAGAAAGATTTGAAGGCTATGCTTTATTGTATGAATGAATTCTATGAGAAAATGGATTATAAGCAAATGCCTCGCCATTTTGAAGAGGCATTAATGATTAGTAGGTATGTAGTAGAGAATTCAGATACAATATTAGGGAAGTTCTCAATAAGTGCTGAAGTGCAAACTGAGTTTATGGAGTTTACTCAAATTGCATCTAAAGCAACGAATGTAGTCTCTAAAGACTTGCTGAAAGAGAGGTTTGGAAATACATACTGGTATTATTCTACAGTTAATATATAAAGAGTGTAAATAACTAAGTTGAGCTTTTATGAAACTATTTCAATATATATGTTTGTTGTTTTTGATTCTATCCTGCACATACTCTGTTGACAATTATACAGACGTTGATAGATATGCTAAAATATATCCACTTTATGAAGGTACGTATATACCTTATAATATTGCTCCTTTGAATTTTCAACTTAGAGAAGCAGGAAGCACCTTTGTTGTACGTGTTGTGGCAGGTAATGATTCTTTTGAGGTAAAAGCTGAAAAAAATATCAAATTTCCATTGAAAAGATGGAGAAACTTATTGAGTGAGAATAAAGGGAAACAGTTGTTAGTGAAAATATTTTCTATTAATGGTGAAAGCATTGTAAAGTATAAAGATATCGACTTTCGAATAGCCAATGAGCCAATAGATCCTTATGTCGCATATAGATTAATAGAGCCGGGTTATGAGCTATGGAATGAAATGGGTATATACCAGCGCTGTCTTGAGAACTTTAATGAAACACCTATTATGTTAAACACTTTGACAGACAACAATTGTATGAATTGTCATTCTTTTAGCAATAATAATCCTGAGACAATGCTTTTTCATATGAGAGGTAGCTATGGTGGAACAATCATCTTGAAGCATTCAGATATAAAAAAAATTGATATGAAAACCTCTTGGATGCCTGCAGCGGGTGTTTATCCTCGATGGCATCCAGAAGAGCGATATATTGCTTTTTCAACGAATAAAACCAATCAAGTGTTTCGTTCTGCTCATCCTAACCGTATTGAGGTTTTTGATACAGAGTCTGATATAGTTATTTATGATTCAGAGAAAAATGTTATATTCACAGATACTCTATTGTTTTCAAAAAATAGCTATGAAACTTTCCCTGAGTGGTCTCCTGATGGACGTTATTTGTATTTTTGTAGTGCTCCGGCCTTAGATATGCCTAAGAATTATCAATCTTTAAAATATGATATACTACGCATCTCTTTTAATCCGGAAAAAGGAACCTTTGGTAATAAGGTGGATACATTAGTTTCTGCAAAACAAACGGTGAAAAGCTCTGTAATTCCAAGAGTTTCACCTGATGGGAATTATTTGGTTTTTTGCATGTCTAACTATGGTACATTCCCTATTTGGCATAAAGAAAACGACTTATATCAGATTAATTTAAAAACAGGAGAAATCTCCCTAATGAAAGATATAAATAGTGATGAAAGTGATAGCTATCATTCTTGGTCATCTAATGGACGATGGATAGTGTTCAGTAGTAGGCGGTCAGGAGATAGCTTTACAAGGCTTTATGTATCTTATTTTGATGAGAAAGGCAAAGCATATAAAGCATTTATTTTACCTCAAAAAGACCCTGATTACTATGAAATGCTTTTTAAGTCATATAATGTGCCTGAGTGTATAAAAGGGAAAGTCGACTTATCTCCATATGATATAAATGAGATAGCTAGGGGACCAAGTAATCTGGTTGACAATGCTAATAAAAGAGATTTTTAATTCTCTTTTAGTGCTTTTATAGTGAATGTGTTTGATTTGACCCCTTATCTTATTCCGTAGGCTATTCCTCGACCAATTCTTCCTGGGGGATTCATAATGCCGAGTCTGCCAAATAGTCAGGTGAGATGTTTTAAAATGAAAAAAGAGTTAAGCGGTTTCGCTTAACTCTTTCATTTTTAATAGTCGGGGTGAAAAGATTCGAACTTTCGACCCCACGCCCCCCAGACGTGTACTCTAACCGGGCTGAGCTACACCCCGAACTTTTAATTCTGCGCAAAGGTATGCAAACAATGACTAAATACCAAATCTGTCTCTGTAAAAATCAAAAGAATTAAATATGTCCTTTTTACTTACTTTTTGATCAATTTCTACTTTGCCGACTTCTACTAGCAAGGTGAAGTTTATTTCTCCACCTGTGTTTTTTTTGTCGTGAAGCATTAGGGTGTACAAATGCTCGTAATCATTGCAGTCAAAAGTAAATACTGTATAATATTCTTTTATAAAAGAGACCGTTTTCGTAAGCATTTCTAGTGGGAATCCTTTATGAATATAGGATAGATAAAGTTCACAAACAATCCCAATCGCCACTGCATAGCCATGTAGTAGCGGATTTCCTTTGGTGAAAGACAGACTTTCAAAGGCATGACCTACCGTATGACCTAGGTTAAGTGCCTTTCTGATTCCTTTTTCAGTTGGATCTTGCTCAACGATAGCTTCCTTGATAGCTACAGAATCTGCGACCTGTTGGTTCAACCAATCAAATTGTATTTTGTAGGGGTCAAAAGATAGCAATTTACTGTAGGTGCCTTTCGAGTCAATCAATCCATGTTTTAATATTTCGGCATATCCGGATAAAATATTCGGGACATCCAGCGTTTGTAAAAATACCCCATTGATAACAACTTGTTTGGGAGGATAGAAAGATCCGATTTCATTTTTAAGTCCATTAAAATTGATACCCGTTTTGCCACCTACTGCTGCATCAACAGCTGCCATAAGGGTTGTGGGGATATTCAGGGTTTGGATGCCTCGTTTAAAGGTTGCCCCGGCAAATCCTCCGATGTCTGTAATCATGCCTCCTCCTAGATTAATCAGTAAGGAGTTTCTAGAGGCTTCTTTCTCTGAAAGCTCTTTCCAGATAAGCTGAAGTTGGTCAATGTTTTTATGTATATCGCCTGCTTGTATGCAAATAGTTTGAGCATTTTTTATTTCTTCTAAATCCTTAATCAGTGGCAAGCAGTGTGTTTGCGTGTGATTATCTGTCAGGATAAACACCTTATCATACTGAAGAGACTGTAAAACGCTTGAAAGACTTTCTTTCAAGTTCTCTGAAATAAGCACCTTTTGTTTTTTCATAAAAATGTACGCTTCTGATAACTATTTAAACAAAGGTATAGTATCTGTTTAAAATGACAAAGACCGAAGCGCATTCATCGCTACGGTCTTTGTGAACTTATGGACTGGCAGTCTTACCTTCTGTTGGTTTTCTGCCTTCTGGGAGCCATTTCTTTGTCTTTTGCAAATCGTCCTTTATACTGATTGATAGCTCTTTTATTTTGACCGGCAGGTCTCATGTTTTGATGTCTCAGATGTTTTTGAGCATAGTATTTTGCATATTGTTCTTTAGTCAATATCTTTCGTATAGCGTCTTCGCGTTCAATTTGTTTGGTAGCCCAGGCAATTTGTTCCTGTTCTCTTTGCTCTTTTGTACGTTCAACTTTCTGTTTTCTTTCTGCTACAAATTTCTCATCAACCTCTTTGAGTTGCTTTTTTTGATTTTCATTCAGTTGTAGTTTTTCGCCCAATCGCTCGTAGCGAGTTTCAGCTGAACGCAACGGTCTTTTCTCTTCTTGTGTTGTTTGAGCCATCAGAGCGTTTAGCGTCATGATGATGCTCATTCCTATAATTAAACCTATTTTTTTCATTTGATTTTCATTTAATAATTAAAAACTTCTTTTTAACCGGTTGTTATAATATAGACGAAAAAAACATGCAGAGGTTTAATTGAGTTGAAAGGATATGAAAAAAGCGGCTATTGTTTGATAGCCGCTTTCAATCTATTATTCAAGAATCCTTAATGACTGCTAAGATAGTCGGCTACCCCTTCATTTGTAGCTTTCATAGCATCTTTGCCTTTCGACCAGTTTGCAGGACAAACTTCGCCATATTCTTCAAAGTGCTGCAGCGAATCAATCATTCTGATTACTTCATCCACATTTCTTCCTAATGGCATGTCGTTGATGGCGTAATGACGAATTATTCCTTCTTTATCTATTAAGAAAAGACCACGATAAGCAGCGGGTTCACCTTCTGCAACCATGTTTCCTTCTTCATCCATATCATAGTCGGCGGCCAACACACCATAATTCATGGAGATGGTTTTAGAAAAATCTGAGATGATAGGATATTTAACCCCTTTAATTCCACCTTGATTTTTTTCTTGATTTAACCAGGCAAAATGTGAGTTTTCTGAATCGACTGAACAGGCTACAACTGCAGTGCCACGTTTGTCAAACTCCTCCATCTTGTCTTGAAACGCATGTAGTTCCGTTGGGCAAACAAAAGTAAAGTCGCGAGGGTAGAAAAAGAAAACAACATATTTTTTACCTAAATATCTTTCTAATGAAAAGTTTGGGATGATGTTAAAGCCATCTAATACAGCCGGAGCAGAAAATTCCGGTGCTTTTTTACCGATAAAAGAATTCATATTAATTTGTTTTTATTTGTGACATACCGCAAATTTACCCAAACTAATGCCTAAGAACAATTATTTCTTATAGGTAGATTCTATGTGTATATCAATGCATTCAATCCTCTTGACTATATCTTTAGAATGGGTGTTTTCTGCCTTTTTGAGGTTTCTGCAAGGGGTTGAGGAGGAGGTGACCTATTAATTACACCCTAATAATTGTAAATGATGTTTAAGATTATACTCCTTTTTAAGAAAACCAGTCGCATGTAAAAGAAAAGAAGTTAACTTTGTCTCTGTCTAACAAGGTGATGTTGCTTCTGTGGGATGTTTTTATAACTAGAAACGTTACAAGTTGAAACCCTTATTGGAAGAGTGTTTTTTTATTGATTTACAAATAGCTACTTAAAATATTTTTAATGATGAAAAAGATTTTATTAACAACGGTGCTTCTTACTGCAATCATTACATTGGTGTTGGCACAAAAGAAGGCAGCCGTTATTGAGGTTAAAAAGCAAACATACGATTTTGGAAAAATAAAAGAATCTGATGGCTCAGATACAGCTAAGTTTGTTGTCAGAAACATAGGAGACTTACCTTTAGTCTTAACACGTGCCGTGCCTACCTGTGGATGTACTGCTTCTGATTTGCCGAAAGAGCCTATTGCACCTAATGACTCTGTAGAGCTTAAAGTATCGTTCGATCCAAGAGGTCGTCAAGGTCCTTTTACAAAGTCGATATCTTTATATAGCAATGGAAAACAAGGTAGCCTAGTCTTGACTATCAAAGGTGAAGTTGTCGAATAATAAAGAGTCGTTTTAGATTTGTATTTATGATTCTACTAAAGAGAGCATCCTGTACGGTTCTTCTCGTGTTCCTTTCTCTCAACTTATGGGGGCAAACACCACAAATAACGCCCCATGAGTTAAGACACGACTTTGGTAGGATAGAAGAAATTGCCGGTTCGGTAAGTCATACCTTTACTTTTGAGAATACCGGCAATGCCCCATTAGTAATTAAATATATCCTTGTATCCTGTGGTTGTTCCAAACCGGAATGGACACAAACACCTGTTGCTCCTGGCGAAAAGGGGCAAATACTTCTGACGTTCGATCCTGAAAACTTGATAGGACCGTTCGTTAAGACGTTAAATGTTTATAGTAATGCCACAGAAAAGCCTTTGACACTATATGTAGAAGGCGATGTAATTCCTAGACCGGATATTGCTGCGACTAGTTTTCTTTATTCTATAGGTGGCTTGCAACTCACAAAACAGCTTGTTGATTTTGATGCGTTGTCGTTAAATAAAAAAGCAGAACAACGTATTTATCTGAAAAACACTTCAGAACATCCACTTGTCGTTAAGCCTCAAGAGGTTCCTGCCTACCTGAGAGTCGAAGCCTTTCCGGATACTATTTATCCCAATGAGCTAGGTGATGCCCGGTTTTATATTCATGTTTCGGAAGAGCAACTGAAAGGACATTTGTCGGGAACTATACAGCTTGTAGTGCAGCATGCAGCTGGAGAAGATAAGGGAGTAATCGGTTATTCAGCGAATGTTATTGATGATTTCACGCAAATGACTGCCGACGAAATGACGAATGCCCCGGCTGTGTCAATTAATCCTACACTAGTAGATTTAAGCACATTGAAGGCAAGTAAAGGCTTTTTGGGTATAGGTAAAAAGAAATACCTAAGCGTTGATATAACAAATATAGGACGTTCATTGTTAAAAATATATAGCATAACAGCTAATACGGATTGTCTGATTATTTCAAATGATAAAGCAGAAATCCAACCGGACGAAGTGCTGGAGCTGAAGATATCTCCTGCGAAAAAACATTCTGCAGATGTCCCCGAGACGTATATTACGCTTGTGACGAATGATCCTGCTGCTCCGATACGAATTATTGAGGTTAAGCATTAAATAAAGTTACCATGATGAATCATCCTGAAAATGACGAAAGATACAAAGGTTTGAAAGTAAATAAGGGAATTACGGATGTGCCCACCATCAATCCCCATTTTAAAAGAGTTAAACAACGAACTTTTCACTCTGCATCCGACTATGTCGAAGGAATCCTAGCCGGCGATATAGCGATATTGAGTCAGGCGGTTACATTGGTTGAAAGTACGAAAGTAGAGCATCAGCAGCTGGCCCAGGAAATTATAGCTTTGTGCTTGCCCCATGCAGGAAAATCTGTACGTATAGGTATAACAGGAGTTCCCGGTGCAGGAAAAAGCACTTCTATTGATACATTTGGTGTGTATGCCATAAATCAAGGTCATAAATTGGCTGTATTAGCTATAGACCCCAGCAGTGAACGAACCAAGGGGAGTATTTTGGGTGATAAAACTCGTATGGAAGCTCTCTCTCGCGAGAAAAATGCATTTATTCGTCCTTCTCCTTCTGCCGGTTCATTGGGCGGTGTAGCCCGGAAAACACGTGAAACCATCATATTATGTGAAGCGGCAGGATTTGATACCATCTTTGTCGAAACTGTAGGGGTAGGGCAAAGCGAAACAGCTGTGCATTCCATGGTTGACTTCTTTTTATTAATCCAGTTAGCAGGAACGGGCGATGAACTGCAAGGGATTAAAAGAGGAATCATGGAGATGGCCGACGGAATTGTTATCAATAAGGCCGACGGTGATAATATTGATAAGGCAAAACTAGCAGCATCACACTATCGAAATGCGTTGCATTTGTTTCCGTCTACAGACTCAGGATGGGAGCCCAAAGTGCTTACTTATTCCGGCTATTATGGTTTGGGTATAAAAGAAGTGTGGGAAATGATGGATAGCTATGTTGAATATGCCAAATCTAACGGGTATTTTGAGCGAAAACGAAATGAGCAGACCACATTTAGCATGTATGAAACAGTCAATGAAATGCTGCGTAGTAACTTTTATCATAATGAGACGATTGAAAATCACATGAAAGTGATGGAAGAGGAAGTGTTACAAAGCAAGGTGAGTCCTTTTATTGCTGCTCAAAAACTAATTGAAATATATACAGAAGCTATTCAGAAAAGCTAGTTACGCTTTAGCATATATAACAACAACACCCACTCAAATTTAATTATCTGAGTGGGTGTTGTTGTTTCTTCGAATGACTTATGGATTGACTTCAGATTTGAACGGAAATAGTTTACTTGGCTTGTGTGCATCGTCTAAAAGCGTAGCCAAAGCTTTAACTTTCTCCGGATATTGCGCTGAAACATTCATTAATTCGGCTGGGTCTGAAGATAGCTTGTACAGTTCCATAGAGGTTTTATCCGGGTTGTTTACCTGAAGACGAATCAACTTCCATTGATCTTTCAGTATGGCTTGTTTTCCCCCTTCTTCGTGAAACTCCCAGTAGAGGTAATCATGTTTTTTTTGTTCTCCTTTTCCGGTAAGTGCCGGCAGATAGGAAATACCGTTTGAAGCAGTAGGTACTGGTTCTCCCAATAGGTCACAAACAGTAGGTAGGAAATCCCAAAAAGCTGAAACATGATAGCTTACTTTTCCTTTTTCTATTTTAGCCGGCCATTGTACAATAAAAGGTGTACGAATGCCCCCTTCATATAAATCACGTTTGATTCCCCTGAAAGGTCCGTTGCTGTCAAAGAAATGAGGGTCGTGCCCGCCTTCAGCATGGACGCCATTATCAGAGGTGAATACAATCAGTGTATTGTCTAATAACCCGTTTTCTTCTAAATACGCCACAATAGCAGCAATGTCTTTATCTATTCTTGTGACCATGGCTGCATAGGTAGCTCGGGGTTCCGGCTGGCTGGCATAGTGTCCATGCGTAAAAGGTTTCTCTGCAAAGCGCCCGCTGAATGGTTTCTTTTCTTCATCGGGAATCAGCAAGTCAGCATGGGGAAGAGTAGGGGTTAAGTAGATGAAAAAAGGTTGCTCTTTGTTTTTTTCTATAAAAGAAAGCGTCTTTTCTAATAAAAGGTAGGGAGTATATACTTCTTCTTTTAGGGTGATACGACGGTCATTTTCCCAAAGAAATGCCGGATAATACCGGTGAGCATTGAGTTGTCCCAAATAACCAAAGAAGTAATCAAATCCATGTTTATTGGGATGTCCTTCTGATTCAGGTCCTCCCATGCCCCATTTCCCTATGCAGGCTGTTTGGTATGCTTTCTTTTTAAATATATCGGCTACCGTAGTCTCATCTGCATTGAGCGGGAGGTCGTAAGTTTCCGTTTCTTGATAAGTCCTACTTATATTTCCTCGTATGTATGCATTCCCGGTATGTTTTCCGGTCATGAGTGAGCAGCGCGAAGGGGCGCTGACAGTTGACCCGGAATAATGTTGAGTAAATCGGACACCATTTTCGGCTAAACGATCTATGGCGGGAGTTTTTATTTGTCTTTGTCCGTAGCATCCTAAATCGCCTAGCCCTAGGTCGTCAACCATGATGTAGATGACGTTAGGGAGTGATGTGTTGGTCTCTTTTTGCGCATGTAGCAGACCGGCTGAGCAGCTGCTGACTGAGGTGATGAGTAAGAACTGACTGAATTTGTTCATGTTGGTTTTTGACTATAAAATTAGGATATGTGAACTGATAAATGAAAGCGTTAAGTTACAATTATTATTTTGAATACACCTATGAAATTGTTTTCATGTATGACAAATAGGGGTTTGATGGCTTTTAATCTCTTGATTAGTAGCCATTTGATGTGCTGTCTAGAGGCCTGCTTGTCCGTTTTTTAGACTTTAAAGTTGGACGGCGTGGATGATTGTTGTAAGTTTGTGCTGCTAAAGCAAGTAGGTATTTACTTCTTGTCAAATTATTTTATTCATTTAAAAAGAGCATATCATGGGCGAAGACCCTTATCCGAATTGTCAATTAATCATAGTATTAACCGTACTGTAAGGGGCTTCTTGCAATCTCCTTACAGCCAAAAACTAGAGGAGATTGTGTATGAACAAAAACATCATCCTATTTCAACAACTTATTAAAAACAAAGACTGGAAAGCTGTTAAAGAGCAGCTTAATAAGCTTAATCCATACCAAGTAGCTCAAATCCTTCCGGAGCTTTCCAGGTCGAAGAAGATTATATTATTTCGTTTATTATCTGGCGAGTCAGCCAAAGAAACATTCCAATACTTATCCTACGACGAGCAAGAGAGTCTTATTAAAGGTTTAGCTACCAACCCCGGTAAGCTGACTAGCCTGCTGAATGATTTGGACCCGGACGACCGTACTGCTTTTTTTGAAGAGCTTCCGGGCAAAGTCAGTCAGCGCCTTATGCAAATCATGTCGAAAGAAGAGCGTGAGATTACGATTCAACTACTGGGATATCCCAAAGATAGTATTGGTCGTTTGATGACACCGGAGTATGTGGCAGTAAAGCCTTATTTTACTGTTTCGCAGACGTTAGACCATATTCGGAAGTTTGGGCATGATTCTGAAACGCTCAACGTAATCTATATCGTTGATGATAAGTGGAAACTGATGGATGCGATACGAATAGAAGAAATTATCCTTTCCCAGCCGGAGCAGACTGTTTCTGAGTTGGGCGAAAATCTACTTATTTCACTAAATGCACACGACGATCAGGAAGTTGCAGTCAAAGTCTTTCTGGATCATGACGTGTTTGCACTGCCGGTTATTGATACCGTAGGGACTTTATTAGGTATTGTGACGGTCGATGACGTGATGGACGTTCAACAGCGTGAAAGTACCGAAGACTTCCAAAAGTTCGGGGGTACAGAAGGGTTGGATTTATCCTATACTAAAACACCGTTGTTCGAAATGCTGAGGAAGCGTGCCGGATGGCTGGTAATCCTGTTTTTTGGAGAGATGCTCACGGCTTCAGCCATGGGTTATTTTGATGAGGAGATTTCGCGTGCGGTTGTACTAGCTTTGTTTGTTCCGCTTATTATATCCAGTGGGGGTAACTCCGGCTCGCAAGCAGCTAGTTTGGTGATTCGTTCGTTAGCATTGGGAGAACTCAAACTAAAGGATTGGTGGTATGTGATGCGTAAAGAGATATTTGTCGGGTTTCAATTAGGAATCATACTAGGGGCTATCGGTTTGACGCGAATTGTTATTTGGCAGAAAACAGGACTTTATGATTATGGCGAGTTTTGGGTATCTGTGGCTTTAAGTGTAGCCGTTTCATTGGTTTTTATTGTTTTATGGGGCACTATTTCGGGTTCAATGATTCCTATTTTACTGAAGAAAATACGTCTAGACCCGGCAACGGCATCTGCACCTTTTGTTGCCACCTTGGTAGACGTCACGGGGCTTATTATTTACTTCTCAATAGCTGCCTTATTCTTAAGTGGTAAATTGCTATAAACCGGTTGAGGAAATCTTTTGAATCTCCCATTTATAGGGCATTCTATTAATTCATAGGATAATGCTATCTTTGTGTCTGAGTAAAAATGAACGCATACCGTGTTCGTAAGTATGAATAACTTGATAAAAATATAGATGATTAAAAATGTTGTTTTTGACTTAGGAGGAGTGATTATCCACCTAAACCGCGATCGCAGTGTAAGGCGATTTGAGAAAATAGGTGTATCGGACGCTGAAGAGCTAATTGATCCGTATGAGCAAAAAGGTATATTTTTGGAGTTGGAGAACGGGAAAATAAACCTAGCTGAATTCAATGATAAAATACGAGAGCATGCAGGCAAGGATATTGCAGATGAAGATATTCGTCAGGCATGGTTGGGCTTTATTGTGGAAGTACCGGAAGAAAAGCTGGATTATATTGCCGAGTTGAGGAAAGACTACAACATGTATCTCTTGAGTAATACGAATCCTGCTGTTCAAAGCTGGGCGCAGTCTTCGGCTTTTTCTAAAGCAGGAAAACCCTTGAACGACTATTTTGATAAGATGTATCTTTCGTACGAGATGGGTGTAACAAAGCCTGATCCGTCTATATTTGAGCAAATGGTTGCCGACTCAGGTATGAATCCGGCTGAAACATTGTTTGTTGATGATGGAGAGGCGAATATTGTAGTTGCCCAACGTATGGGTTTCCATACCTATATGCCTAAAAATGGAGAAGACTGGCGAAATGCAATTACTGAGTTGTTGAAAAATAACGCATAAACGCTTCTTCGTTGGCTTGGTAGACTATCTTTTTATCAATCACCAGATAGTGCAATACTTCAATAGCCATCAAATCGCTCAAGATGCTTTTCGCAGCATGATAGTTTATATGAGCAATTGAGCAGAAGCAATTTATACTGATATAGTTATGCCGGTTGAGGTAGTCAAAGAGCGCCTCAATCGGCATACTTAGTTTTATAAGAGTCCCCTTTTTACTTTTCATTTTCTCCCATGCAGCGATTAGCACGCCATTAGCCAGCATATTTTCATCTTTTACACGGATATATGCTTTCATTTTATTGTCTTTATCCGGAGCAATATAGGGCTTTTCATTCCCCGGATTGATATAGACCTCCAAGACGTTTTTCCCTCCTATTTGCCAATAAGTCGACTTAAAAGGTACTGCCGGCTGTGTGTACATCTCAGAAGCCGCCTCAATCATAAAGTATTCTTCCTCACCCTGTACACCGCTGATTCTTCCATTATCTTTAACCCCAATCAGCAGCCTGCCACCATCTGTGTTGGCAAAAGCACTCAACGTGCGAGCTATTTTTCGGCTGTCGCTCACTTCAAACTTAAAGTCCAACTGTTGGTGTTCGCCTTCTTCTATCAAAGACTCGATGGGGTGAGGTCTGTTTGTTTGCATACGATAAAGTTACGGAAATCTATACGTATATAGAACCAAATTCTCAAAACAATGTTTTTAGCAACCCTGAAAAGTGTTTCTTTACTGCACTTTTTGCTTTTTGAGATTCATTCAGTTTAATGGTATTCCTTCTATAAGCTCATTTTTACTCAAAGTGTCAATTTGTCAGCTGTCTGTGCATTTGTAATCATCTGTGTATTAGTCGTTTAAAGACTCAGTAGTCATCCGATAAAAAGACTATAGACTTTTGATAAAAACTCAGTAGTCTTTTTGTAAAATCTCAGTAGTCTTTTTAGAAATTCAATATAGTCTTTTTTTTACTGCCATATTGTCTGTTTTTTTTAGCTGAAAAACGATGCTTTTAACAGGATTTTGAGTGATGAAAAATGCATGTTTCTTTGATTTCTGCTCTTCGTTTGAAAGGCAAATAGCAAAGAGAATAGAGCAAAATTAAAAGAGTTCTCTTCTGTGTACAGAGAGGTTTTGTAAAGAAAGAATTATCTTTGTACTTGTATGCTTCATTCGTTTTTAGGTAAACGAATCTGAAGAAACCCCTTAATACTAAACTAAAAACATACCCACCCCATGAAAAAAGTCTGGCTTATTATCACTCTTTCCTTTTGTGTTTTATTCCCATCCATTCATATGGCAGCTTCTGAAGCAAAATGGGTAATCACTGCTGAAAAACAACTCAAAGAAAAAAACCTATGGGTAGCCTTTCGGAAAGATTTATCGTTGAAAAAAGTTCCTAAAAAGGCACTTGTGCAGATTGCTGTCGATTCAAAATATTGGCTGTGGATTAATGGTGAAATGGTGGTTTTTGAAGGCGGGTTGAAGCGTGGTCCTAATCCGAACGACACCTATTATGATGAGCTGGACTTAGCCCCTTATCTTCAAAAAGGAGATAATCAGGTAGCCTTGCTTTTATGGTATTTTGGGAAAGAAGGGTTCTCGCATAAGAACAGCGGGCAGGGCGGGCTGATTATGCGTTCATCCGATATAGATTTAAACACCAACGATTCATGGGTAGCCAAAGTCCATCCGGCCTTTTTAGATTCAGGTGAGCCTTTCCCTAACTTCCGACTGCCTGAATCGAATATATTGTTTGATGCCAATAAAGATATGCCTGATTGGCAAGTGGGAGATTACAGCAGCTATGGCTTTATGTCGGTCAAGGAAATAGGCAATTGGGGAGATGCTCCCTGGAATCAGCTGATTAAGCGTCCTATCCCTTTTTGGAAAGACTTTGGTGTGAAAGAAGGGCGGATGGAGCGAATTTCCGGAAGTATATATGATACAATTCGAGTTAAGCTACCTTATAATATGCAAATGACCCCGGTTTTAGATATAACCGATCCAAAAGGGGGGAGCTTGATTCATATCCAGACAGACCATTCGGTTGCCGGGGGCGACATCAATATTCGTGCAGAATATATCACCAAAAAAGGGAATCAGGTCTATGAGTCGCTCGGATGGATGAATGGGCATCATCTATTGTTGATGGTTCCAAAAGGATTAGAAGTGAATAGTGTAAAATATCGCGAAACAGGTTTTGACACAACTGTTGAAGGGTCGTTTTTTTGCGAAGACCCGTTCTTTATGCGTTTTTGGGAAAAAGGCTTACGCACCTTGTATGTCAATATGCGAGATACCTATTTTGACTGTCCGGATAGAGAGCGTGCCCAGTGGTGGGGCGATGTGGTGACATTGATGGGTGAAAGTTTTTATATGTACTCTTCGTCTAGTCATGCATTGATGAAAAAGGCAATACTGGAATTAGCCAATTGGCAACGCGAAACGAATGTGTTGTTTTCGCCTGTTCCTGCCGGCAATTACAATACAGAGCTGCCGGCACAGATGTTAGCCAGTATCGGACGGTATGGATTTTGGAATTATTATAAGCACACAGGCGATAAAGCAACGATTGAAGCAGTTTATCCGGCTGTTAAACGATACTTAAATATCTGGAAACTGGATGAGACAGGCTTGACAGCCGAACGAAAAGGCGATTGGGATTGGGGCGATTGGGGAATCAATCAAGACCTCCGACTAAACTATGCCGGATGGCATTATATGGCATTAGAGGCTGCTGCTCAGATGGCCGATTTGCTAGGACATCCGGATGATGTACAAATGTATCGATCGACCATGGAGAGGATAAAAGTAGGCTATAATGCCTGTTGGAACGGAACGGCATACAGACATCCAGGATATAAAGATGAGACAGACGATCGGGTGCAAGCCTTGGCTGTGATTGCCGGGATAGCAGAGCCGGGAAAATACGCCAAACTATTTGACGTCTTTAAAAAAGAAGAGCACGCCAGTCCCTATATGGAAAAATACGTGATGGAAGCACTCTTTGTAATGGGTGAAGGGGAGTATGCCGTGGAGCGGGCTAAAAGACGATTCACTCCCATGGTTAATCATCCGGATTACACCACCTTGTTTGAAGGTTGGGGTATTGGCTCCGAGGGTTTTGGTGGTGGAACAGTCAATCATGCATGGAGTGGGGGTGTCCTGACGGTTTTGGCTGAATATATGTTAGGAGTATATCCTCAGGAAGCTGGCTACAAAACTTTTGTGGTCAACCCGAATCCCGCATCGTTTGAAAAAGCCGCTTTAACCACTCCGTCTATAGCAGGTGAGATAAAGACTGGTTTTGAAAACACACCGAAGCAATTCAAACTACAACTGACTGTTCCTAAAGGGACAACAGCCATTGTTTATATGCCAACCACGCAAATAGATAGAATAACAGTCAATGGGAAATCATTAAAAACTAAGCAACTGGCGAATGCGGAAGAAGCTACCCCTATTCCCGGAAAAACAGCCTGTAAGCTAGCAAAAGGAACATACGAACTCCTAGCTATTAAATAATAGCTAGGTATGCCATAGGGTAACACCCTCAAATCT
>CAZSWS010000065.1:0-17471 GCA_964610765.1 uncultured Parabacteroides sp. | reverse complement strand
AACCTACCTAAGCAAGATATTTCCATGAAGAGTCTCTATATAGATCATCATATCATGGAGAAAGTATTAATGAATCTTTTAAATAACGCTTTTAAATATACCAAAAGCAAAGGGAAAATCAGTGTCAGCCTATATCCTTCAGATAAAACCTTTAAATCCAGCTTTAAGCATACTTACACTATGGGAAATACAACGAATGCTGATGCATATTTCTCTATAGTCGTTAGTGATACCGGTATAGGTATTAGCAAAGACTCTATCTCGAAGGTATTTGAAAGATTCTATAAAGTCCCAACTATTAACTTTGACTCTCACCTAGGAACAGGCATTGGATTAGCTTTAGTGAAAAGTTTAACTCTTTTGCATAAAGGGTATATCACTATATATAGCGAACGAGAAAAAGGAACAGATATTGAGGTTTGTTTTCCTTTCTACAAGGAAAGCTACACAAGTGCTGAACTAAAAGTTAGCAGGGAAGAAGAAGTCGATGACTTGCAAAAAGAAAACAAAACGGATGCTTACATCCTGCCTGATTATGAAACAGAGGGTTTGGTAGAGTCCAATCGACCTAAAATTCTTATAGCGGAAGATAATGAGGACTTAAGGAGGCTTATTAAAGACTACCTATCGTCAGACTATGATATCATAGAAGCTGAAGATGGACTTATAGCCTCTGATTTGCTGGATAAAAATGATATTGACCTGATTATAAGCGATATCATGATGCCTAGAAAAGATGGTATTTCTCTTTGCAGTGACGTTAAAAACAGTATTGACACTTCACATATTCCTTTTATTATTCTTTCTGCTAAAACAACAACTGAAAGTAAAATAGAGGGAGTGGATTCAGGTGCTGACATATATTTTGACAAACCAATTGATTTTGAATTGCTCAAACTATCTGTAAATAATATATTTAAACAACGTGAGATATTAAGGGACCATTATGCAAAAAACTATTATGCAGAAAGCTCTGAACTCTCTATGAACGAAAAAGATAATGAGTTTTTAAAAGACTTTATACAGGTTATAGACAGCAATATTGACAAACCGGAATTAGATGTTAGCTTTATATCTACCGCACTATCCATGAGTCGAAGCAAATTATATAAAAAGATTAAAGGAATCACCGGGAAGTCTATTGTTGAATTTATTTTGAATTATAAGATGCGAAAAGCAGCTAGATTAATTATTGAGGAAGATTTTACAATGCGAGAAGTTATGACATATATTGGCATCGAAAGCCAACCATATTTTACTAACGCTTTTAAAAAGGAGTTTGGAAAAACGCCAACCCAATTTGCAGCAGAACATAAATCTAAAGCAAATGAACAAAAAACTCAATTTGAATAAAGAAGCATACGATTAGCAACAAAAGAGCAAAACATATAACCAAAAGAGTAAAGGGTAGCGAAGTTATTTGAATAGTTTTGTATAAAATATAGCATGGTAAAATACAGGATGAAAGCTTTTACTCAATATATGTTTTTGTTTATAGTTGCAATAACTACTTCATGTGCCGGCAACAACAAACTGGTAAACAAAAACCAGAACACAGACCATCAAAAGATCGTCTCTACCTTACAAAAAGTATTAGATTGGCAGATAGCACATTTTACGTATAAGGAAGAAGGCAATCTACACGACTATGGCATTGATGCATGGACCAATGGGGTGCTTTTCCTGGGTGCGTCTGAATTTGCCAAAATAGCAGAGAAGGAGGATGACTATACGAAATGGTTATTGGATATAGGCAATCGAAACTACTGGAAAATCCCGGCTAACTTTAAGAACTATGAGAAGTATAGTCTGTATCATGCAGATGAGTTATGCGTTGGACAGTTCTATATCAATATGTACAGGAAGTATAAGAATCCTGAAATGATTGCTGCTACCAAGGAAAGGCTGAACTGGATTATGAATAATCCTCCGGACAACAACATGTCATACCGGGGTAAACGCTCATGGACTTGGTGCGATGCACTATTTATGGCTCCACCTGTCTATGCCCATATAGCAGAAATAGAAAAGGATACAACCTATTTAAACTACATGCATAAAGAGTTTGCTAAAACCTATAACCATCTATTTGACAGCGAAGAAAAATTATTTTTCCGAGATGATAGCTATCTAGATAAAAAAGAAGCAAATGGAAAGAAGGTTTTTTGGGGAAGAGGTAATGGTTGGGTGGTTGCAGGTATTGCTAATTTACTTCAAATTTTACCGGATGACGATCCTCAAAAAGACTTTTACGTTCAGACATACAAAACGATGCTAGACAGACTTGTACAACTCCGTGGAAAAGACTATTTCTGGCATGCAAGTTTGCTTGACCCTGAAAACTATCCGGCTCCTGAAGCTAGTGCAACGGCTATGATTGTTTATGCCATGGCTTATGGTATAAACAACAATTATTTGGATAAGGAAAAGTTTACACCTATTGTGCTATCTTCGTGGGAAGCACTTCTTTCTATCATTGATGAAGATGGAAAGCTGGGCTATGTACAGCCTATTGGGGCTGACCCAAAGAAAGTGACTAAAGAAATGACTGCTGTATATGGCGTGGGGGCGCTCCTACTAGCGGGTACAGAGATATATAAAATGAATTAAAAACATAAGCGACTAAAGATCCATGAAAAAAAAGTATTTCATTATTACGACATTTTTACTTCTATGCACCAGCCTTTCAGCTAGAGAAGTCAGAAACTTCAATGACGGATGGCAATTTAAGAAAGGACCTTTTAACGATAGCAAAGCTTCACTACAAAGCAACCATACAGCCAGAGGATGGCAAGACGTACAACTTCCACATACATGGAATGCAAAAGACATGCAAGTTGCCTTGGCTAATATGACTGCATTCCGCAATCCGCAACAACGGTTTTATACAGGAGAGGCGCTTTATAAAAAGGTTTTCACTCCCAATAAAGCAGATGAAGGGAAACGCTTTTTCCTCCGCTTTGAAGGGGTTGGGTCGGTAGCTGAAGTCTACGTAAACAATCAATATGCCGGAAACCATAAAGGGGCTTATTCAGCGTTTTCTGTCGAAATCACCCGACTGCTTAACTATGGTGAGGCGAATGAGATTATTGTGAAAGCTGACAATAGCGAACGTCCGGACGTAATACCGGTGAACAATGTTTTATTTGGGGTATATGGAGGAATCTATCGCGATGTGGCACTCATTATTACAGATAAGATAAACATAGCTGTAGATGATTATGCCTCGCCCGGTATATATATATCACAAGATAACGTTTCTAAAAAGAGTGCAGATGTACAAATCAAAGTGAAAGTAGATAACAAAACCGGAGATAAACAGCCGATACAATTACTATCTACTATCTACGAAATGGATGGCAAAACAATCAAAAGCAAACAAGAGACAGCTTATACACTACCTATTCAAGGCAGGCAGTTTCTTAACCAACATTTCACCATTAAAAATCCTCACTTATGGCAAGGACTGGAAGACCCGTATTTATATAAAGTTGTAACACAAATCATGGCTAACGGCATCGTATTGGACGAAGTAGTGCAACCGCTGGGGTTACGTCATTTTGAACTAAGACCTCATGAAGGAATGTTCTTGAATGGTAAGAAAGTTCCTATGTATGGCACTTGCCGTCATCAGGACTTGTGGGGCAAAGGAAGTGCTTTGTCCAGAGAAGATCATAACACGGACTTAGCTATTATTCAAGAGATGGGTGCAACAACTATTCGTTTTGCTCACTATCAACAAGCCGAACAAATTTATGCCAAATGTGATAGCATCGGGTTTATTGTGTGGGCTGAAATTCCTTTTGTAAATCAAGTTACAACCCTTGAAGCAGACAATGCTAAACAACAAATGACGGAATTGATTCGTCAAAACTATAACCATCCCTGTATTTATACGTGGGGATTGCATAATGAAGTGTACAATCCGGCCGAACAAGTTATTCCACTCACTACGGCCCTGCACGATATTGCAAAAACAGAAGACCCCTATCGATACACTGTTTCTGTAAGTGGATACAATAAAATAGACCATACAGTAAACGGCAATGCGGACTTGCTCGGAATCAATCAGTATTTTGGTTGGTATAACGGTAATATGAGTGATATTAAAACATGGTTGGAAAGTGTGGAAAAAGATTTTCCCAATCATAAGGTTATCTTCTCTGAATATGGTGGAGAAGCAAATATCTTTCAGCAAAAAGAGGAAATAGGCGACAGAGGATATTGTTGCGGATATGACAAACCCTATTATGAAACATTTGGTACTAAGTTTCATGAAATACACTGGGGAGCTTTGGAGAAGAGCAACTATATTTTAGGTTCATACATCTGGAACACATTCGACTTCGGCACGCCACTCTCTTCACAAGGAGGTATTCACAGTAGAAACAATAAAGGTCTAGTCACCTTTGACCGTAAAACTAAAAAAGATCCCTTCTACTGGTATAAAGCTAACTGGAGCAAAGAGCCTGTATTATACTTGACACAACGAAGAGCTATTTACAGAGCGAATGAAGTTACCCCTGTAACCGTATATTCAAATATGGGTACTCCTACTTTATACGTTAATGGAATAGAAATAACCGACTTTTCCATGGGCACAACAGCCGTTCATTACATATTCCAAAATATACGGCTAAAACTAGGAGAAAACATCATCGAGGTAAAAAAGACAAAAGATGGGCAAGAGTTTACAGACAAAATAGTCTGGGACTATTCACCGGACTATAAAGATGGAGAAAATGCCGGAGAACCGGAGCTAAGAACAAAAGAACATATTGGATTATAATCATTACTATATCAAATCATGAAGAAAAGTATTTTATTGGCTTTAGCCTGTCTGTTTGTAGTTACTTCTTACGGACAACGACGCAGCTCAATCCCCTTAGAGCACGGAGCACATCGTGTTGGGGTACGCACAGATGCAGAAATGCAACGCTGGCGCGAACATGGACTCGGACAGTTTATCCACTGGGGCGTATATGCTATACCCGGCGGTCAATGGAATGGTAAGACAACGACCTATGCAGCCGAATGGTTTCGCACATCAGGACTTATCACTAAAGAAGAGTATGACAATTTGTATAAACAGTTTAACCCCAAAAAGTATAATGCAAAAGCATGGGCTAAACAAGCCAAACAAATGGGGGCTAAATACTTAATATTTACAACCAAACACCATGACGGCTTCTGCCTATGGCCCAGTAAGTATTCTGACTATACCATTGCAAAATCTCCTTATAAAAAAGACATAGTGAAAGAAATAGTAGATGCATATACTGCTGAAGGGATAGACGTGCATCTTTATTTCTCCATTATCGACTGGAGCCATCCGGGATATGTTTCAGGAGGAAATATCAACAGCCCGGATGTAAGACAGCTCTATAAAGAGGGTAAGAATCATAACCCATTCAAATCTGACGAAGAAGCTCAACGATACGAAGACTTCAAAGATTTTACCAGAAATCAACTACTAGAGTTACTAGAAAACTATCCGAAAATCAAAGGTCTTTGGTTTGATGGTTCATGGGATGTGGCTTGGGTGAAAAATGCTGCTTGGGTCGATTCATTGGGTATGGAACTGCGCGAAAAGCACAAAGACTTAATCATTGGCAGCCGTTTCCGTTCAGACGAGTACGGATATCGTCATTTTGATGCTAATGGCGACTTGATTGATGATTATAGCCAGGTATATGAAAGAAATCTCCCTAAATCGTACGCAGAAGTTAAAGGGATAGATTGGGACTGTGTGATGACGATTCCTGAAAATCAATGGGGCTATCACCGTGATTGGTCATTAAGCTATGTCAAAAACAAATTCGATTTGATTGAAATGATTGTACAGGCTAATGCCTTTGGAGGCAATCTGGTCATCAATTTTGGTCCTGACGGAGAAGGTAATATTCGAGAAGAGGAAACCGTATTAGCCAAAGAAATTGGCGACTGGATGACTGTAAATGGAGAAGCTGTTTACGGAGTTACTCCTTCAATATTAGAAGAACATAAATGGGGTATTTCAACTCAAAACGGAGACAATTTATACCTGACGGTCTTTAATAAACCCATGAATAACCTGATACGTGTAAAGGTACCTCGAGGCAGAACCATTTCTCAAGGTGAAAAGAAACAATCTTTTATTAATACATTGGGCAAAACAACGTTTTTAAAAACACGTGAAGAGGCTGTCATAAAGTATGGTGGACGAGATAAAGAAGGTTATTACTACTACGATATTGTTATTCCTCAAAATCTACAAAACATAGAAGAACCTTTTGTAATCAAGACAATGATTCAAGAAATAGATAGTAGTGATAAAGAGGCATATATGCAGGCAATTACCTGATTTTTCTCCATAAAACACAGAAATCAGGTGTGAAAAAGGCTATTAGCACTAAAAAAGTAGCTATTAGGCTTGCATATATCAAATTAATGCATTCCTTTGCAGTGTGAAAGAAGTAGTACACTTCTAATTTACTTAACAAAGCATTTTTATTTCTTCATTTCTTGTTGATTAAATTTCTTCTGTTACGGTATTCAGAATTTCTGCCTTTCATTTATTTTTAATTTTTAATTTTTATTTTTTACTTATGAACATTTACGTAGGAAACCTGAACTATCGCGTTCGGGAAGAAGATTTAAGACATGTATTGGAAGAGTACGGAACAGTTGACTCCGTAAAAATCATTAAGGATCGCGACACTGGTCGTTCCAAAGGTTTTGGCTTTGTTGAAATGCCAGATGATGAAGACGCTAGCAAAGCTATCGCTGAATTAAACGAAGCTGAGTTCGAAGGTCGTCAAATGGTTGTAAAAGAAGCATTACCAAAAAGATAATCATTCTTTTCAATGAGTTAAAAAACTTCTGCTATCTTAGCAGAAGTTTTTTTTATATAGATACATCATGTTAAGACTCAAAGGACTTTTTGCCGACGCTTCGCCCTTAATCCAACTCATAGCTCTAATCTTTCTAATCATGCTAGGGTTTGCTTTCTCTTCCATCATAGGAACGATGGGATACTTCATGGCCTACGGAGTTCAACTTGATTGGGCATCGCACCCTAATGCAATGCGATGGTTTCAGCTACTCTCTTCTTTATGTACTTTCCTCTTTCCTGCACTAAGTTTTGGCTATATATGTAGCTTGAATATCAAAGACTACCTATTCATTCAATCTCCCAAAAACGGTTACGGAGTTCTTATGATTGTACTCCTCAGTATGATTCTTATCATCCCGCTAATATCCATCACCGGATACCTGAATGAACAAATATCCCTTCCCTCTTCCCTCTCATCTGTTGAAGCATGGATGAGACAACAAGAGGCATCAGCTCAGCAAGTGACTCAAACATTGTTAAGCCAAACCGGACTCTTCACGTTATTGTTTAATATTTTTGTTATTGCTTTTCTGGCAGGCATTACCGAAGAGTTCCTTTTCAGGGGTGCTCTGGGACGTATTGTGTCTCGATGGACAACAAATCCACATCTGATTATTTGGGCTTGTGCCATTATATTCAGTGCTTTCCACCTTCAATTTTACGGTTTCATACCTCGTTTACTATTAGGTGCCTACATGGGTTATTTATTATTCTGGAGTCGTAGTATATGGCTACCCGTTTTTGCACATATCATAAACAACCTGTTTGCCATTCTAGGCATGAGCAATCAGGCACTCAAAGATAACAGTTATATACAGGGTGATTTGAAAGAAGTAGATATAGCTATCTATCTAACGGTAGGAACTATCATGACGGTGTTATTTTTCATCTGTTGTTCGAAAATCAAACAAATGCTCCAACAAAAAGCACCTGAAAAAGAGGATATACCATCAGAAACTCTTCTTCCGTAGCTGAAAGTCTTTTCCCAAATACTTTTCTCGTACGATTTCGTTTTCGGCCAGTTCTTCGGCTGTCCCTTGAAAGAGCACCTTACCTTCGAACAGTAAGTAGGCACGATCCGTTATACTAAGCGTTTCATACACATTATGGTCAGTAATTAGAATACCAATATTCTTATTCTTCAACCGAGCCACAATTCCTTGAATATCTTGTACGGCGATGGGGTCAACACCGGCAAAAGGTTCGTCTAGCATAATAAACTTAGGGTCGATAGCCAAACAGCGAGCTATCTCAGCTCTTCTTCGTTCTCCTCCGGAGAGACGGTCGCCCAGGTTCTTACGAACTTTCTGCAGACCAAACTCAGCAATCAGACTTTCTAGCCTTTCACGCTGATAATCCGCCGGCTGATCGGTCATTTCCAATACAGCACGCAAATTATCCTCAACAGTCATCTTCCTGAAAATAGAAGCCTCTTGAGCTAGATAGCCAATTCCATAACGAGCACGCTTATACACAGGAAACTTAGTTATCTCCAAATCATTTAGAAAAATGCGTCCTTCGTTTGGAGTTACCAATCCTACAGTCATATAGAAAGTAGTCGTTTTACCTGCTCCATTAGGACCTAGTAAGCCAACAATCTCTCCTTGTTTCACATTGATTGAAACATGATTTACGACGGTTCTGGCGCGGTATTTCTTTACCAGATCTTCCGTACGAAGCTCCATTTTGTTTTCTTCATCCATTGCTCGGTGATTTAGTACAAAGAAACGTAAATATTTACATCTCGCCAAGCAATAGGTTTTCTACATACGTTTAAAATCACTAAAAAAAGGGCGTTCTGCTTGCTTTCAACCGGCTGTTAAAATGCAGTTTGCAGAAAACAATTATCTTTGTGACTAAAGGATTATAATAATTAAAGAGTAATGGAAAGAGTTTCCGCATTACATCGCATAGGCGAATATACCCTATTAATGCAAAAAAGTCTGGGGATACCCACACGCTGGAGCATGTTTTTCAGACAATTGGTCAGAGAAATATATAAATTAGGAGTAGATTCTATTTGGATTGTAGTAATCATCTCTGTATTTATTGGAACGGTGATAGCCATTCAGCTCTCACTCAATATTACCTCTCCTATGATTCCCAAGTTTACCATTGGTTTCACTACACGCGAGATTGTTTTACTTGAGTTCTCCTCGTCTATCATGTGTCTGATATTGGCAGGCAAGGTGGGCAGCAATATTGCTTCTGAGATTGGAACTATGCGCGTGACAGAGCAAATAGATGCTATGGAGATTATGGGTGTCAATTCAGCCAACTTCCTGATTATGCCTAAAATAGCCGGTTTGATGATTTTCATACCGGTACTCGTTATTTTCAGCATGTTTACCGGCATCCTGGGAGGGGTGTTCGCCAGTTATTTGGTAGATGGCATGTCGCCGACTTCGTTTGAGTACGGACTTCAATACTACTTCACGGAGTTTTATATTTGGTACTCCATCATAAAATCCATTATCTATGCCTTTATCATCGCATCTATTGCTTCTTTTTATGGCTATAACGTCAAAGGAGGATCATTAGAAGTGGGTAAAGCCAGTACCGATGCCGTAGTGCTCAGCAGCGTGATGATTTTATTTGCCGACTTATTATTAACGAACTTAATGCTTACTTAGGTTATGGTTGAAGTTAAAGATTTGGAAAAAGAATTTGACGGGCGTCTGGTATTGAAAAAGATTAATGCGATATTTTATCCGGGAAAGACCAACTTAATTATCGGACGAAGTGGCTCCGGGAAAACCGTTCTTCTCAAAAATATGATTGGGCTGTTGACACCTGAAAGAGGCGATATTTTTTATGATGGTTTCAGCCTGAAAGGGATGTCTAAGAATGGAGTAAAACAGCTACGCCGCGAAATGGGTGTTTTATTTCAAGGTTCTGCCCTATTCGACAGTATGACGGTACTTGAAAACGTTATGTTTCCGCTGGATATGTTCTCACACGAGTCATTTAAAGTACGAAGAGACCGTGCCTTTTGCTGTCTGGAGCGTGTTGATATGGCTCATGCACGCCATCTCTACCCTTCTGAAATAAGCGGAGGAATGATGAAACGAGCAGCCATTGCGCGTGCCATTGCTTTAGACCCTAAATATTTGTTCTGCGACGAGCCAAACTCAGGGCTTGACCCCAAAACATCATTGGTGATTGACGAGCTGCTGCACGGCATTACCAAAGAGAACAACATGACCACAATCATCAATACACACGACATGAACTCGGTGAAAAGTATTGGTGAGAATATAATCTTTATTAGAGAGGGAGTGAAGGAATGGCAAGGTACGAACGAAGAAATCATTAGTTCAAATAACCAGGCTTTGAACGACTTTATCTTTGCTTTCGATATTCAACAACAAGCAAAAACACAAGAAGACAAGGTAGAAAACTAACGGGGCAACGTTTGAAACAAATCAAGGGTATTTTGATGTACGATAGCCTGCAATTGCTCCACCTCCATTTCAAATACCTCGGCTAATGTCTTTGCCGTATAAGTCATATAAGCCGGTTCATTTCTCTTACCTCGATACGGAACGGGCGATAAATAAGGCGCATCTGTTTCCAATAGTAATTTATCTAATGCAGGCGTTTCCTTTAATATATCTCTCAAGTTTGAGTTTTTAAACGTGACGACTCCGCCAATACCTACTTTGAACGATTGGAATCCTATAATTTCGCGCAAGTCATCTGCACTTCCTGAAAAACAATGAAAAACTCCCCGCAGACGAGCATCCCCTACCCGATGCACACAATCAAAAACCTCTTTATAAGCCTCTCGTGTATGAATGACAACCGGCAAATTCAACGTCATTGCCCAACGCATTTGCTCCATAAAAGCCTCCACCTGTTCACGGGCAAAAGTCTTATCCCAATATAAGTCTAAGCCCACTTCCCCAATTGCGTGGTGCGTTCTGGTAGGCAAATATGATTCTATTTGATTTAAATGTTGGATATAATTCTCATCTACACTGGTGGGATGAAGCCCCATCATCGGGAATGCAAAGTCGGGATAAGCATCGCATAAGTCATACATCCGCTGCACAGTCGTTTGATCTACATTGGGTAATAGAACCGCCTCAACATTCGCTTCTATGGCACGATCAACAACCGCCCCCCGGTCTTCATCAAAATCTGCTAAATAAATATGAGCATGCGTATCAATCAGTCCGCTCATCAAACTTGTCTGTTTATAAGCTTACCTGTCACATCTAACAGAACAGATGCCTGTTCGTCCGGAAGTGAAAGCTGAGAAAAGTTCAACATGGCTTCATCGTAAAACATACGAATGCGACCTTTCGTCAATTCATTAATTTTCAGCTTATCATAAATGGCTGTAACTGCTTTGATTTTTTCTTCATCTACTGCATCTTCTTTCGATAGCCACTCCATCAGTTCTGCTTTAACGGTGGGTGAAGCCAGTTTCATAGCATTAACCAGTAAAAAGGTTTTTTTATTGCAAAGGATATCTCCCCCTATCTTCTTACCGAAAGTTTTCGTATCGCCATATACGTCTAGCCAGTCGTCTTGCAACTGGAAAGCAAGACCTATATTGATACCAAAACGGTACAGCGTTTCTGCATCTTTAGCGGAGGCATCTGCCATGATAGCACCTGATTTTAAAGCACAAGCTATCAGAACAGCTGTCTTTAAACGAATCATTTCGATATACTCTTCTTCGCTTACATCATCGCGCGACTCAAATTCCATATCGTATTGCTGACCACCACAGATGTCTAAAGCAGTCGAAGTAAACAAATCAAGAATTTCTTTCAAGTAAGGTTGTTCTGTTTCACTGATTTGCTCGTAAGCAGCAATCACCATTGCATCACCTGAAAGAATGGCTGTATTCGCATCCCATTTGATATGAACAGTTGGTTTGTTACGACGCAAATTGGCATCATCCATCAAGTCATCGTGCAGAAGTGTGAAGTTGTGAAATATTTCTATTCCTAAAGCAGGTTTAATAACTTTCCGAATATCACCGCCAAAAGCATCACAGGACAATAAAGCCAAGGCAGGTCGAATTCTTTTTCCACCTAAACCCAACGTATAAACAATAGGGTCATATAAACTTTTAGGATTATTCTTAAAGACTAGCCGACTGATTTCATGATCTAATCGGTCTAATATTTGATTAAATGTTAACATACAGATTTTTTAATAGAAAGGTATTTTAATCCAAGCGGAAGGTTATCGGTATTGAGCATCTCACTTTTACCTTACGACCATCTTTAACGCCGGGTAACCACTTAGGCATGGTTTTTAATACACGGATAGCTTCTTTATTTAGCGAACTACAAATGCCACGAATGACTTCAATATCTGAAACCTTTCCATCTTCATTCACAACAAACATACAAACGACTCTCCCGCATTGTCCGGCTTCGGCAGCCGATTGAGGATAACGTATAGAACGAGCTATAAAAGATATTAAAGCAGCATCTCCTTCGGGATAAGAAGGCATCGTTTCAACAAAAGTAAAGACTTGTTTATAAAAATCGACTTCACTCTCTTTTTCTGCCTTTTCGTCTTCTTTCTTGTTTTTATTCTTGTTCTTTTCGTCTGAAGCCGGCAAAAACACTTCTTTATCTTCAATTGAAGTAGTGTCCTCCTGTTCGCTCAATTCCTGTTCTTTCGCCTTTTGGGTATGACTGGCTGAGGCTGCATTTGCTTTGCAGTAAATGCCCAATATGAAAAAAAGCAGCATAACGGCTATTCGAGATCTAACCCGAATGGCTATTCCACTTAACACTCTTTCTCTTTTAATATACATACTGTTCTTCTCGCTTTCTGCTAACTTGAATACGCATAGCAGACAAATATATGAAATATATCTACTTATAAATGTTTATTACACTCCGCGGTCTATTAAATAATCTGAAAAAAAGTTAGATAAACACTGCTTCTTACATATTTTCGAGGTCTCGCAACTTTCTTTTACACACCTTACAGGCTAAATCACGAAGAATGTGTAAGTTATATTCAAAAAAACGCCCCTTCTTGCAAGTTATTGACAAGAAGGGGTGTTATTTGTTCTTAGTTCAAATAATCTGCTATTTCTTCAATGCATTGCAGATTTCTTGATTGATTTTTTTCAATCGGTCTTCTTCCAATTTGATTTCTTTCCGATCATAGGTCATCAGTCCATTCACCTCAATTTCGACGTCGGTCGTTTGTGTATAAACTGCGCCTGAAAAGCCTAGTTTAGCTAGTTCAATCAGTCGTTTTCCTAACTTCACATACTCGTCAGTCACTTCTTTTTTGCTCTTAAACTGGATATATCCCCAGTTTTTATCCGCTTGCCATAAATGTCCTTCAACTGGGAAGCCAATACCTCCATATTCTCCCAGTACAGTTACCCTGGTAGCATCATATAAGTATAATTCGGGATGAGGATAATTATGTAAATCCAAAATATCTCCTGTTAGGTAATGGTTTCCACCACTGGCCGGATTCACTAAACGTGATGGGTCATGATTTTTTGTCCATTCAGCTATTTCTTCCGTTTTAAATTGTCCCCAAGCTTCATTAAAAGGCACCCATACCGCAATACAAGGATTTGACATCAGGAAGTCCATAACTTCCTTCCATTCGTTCCTAAAGTTTGCTTCTCTCTCTGCAGTAGGTATCATCTCTGTTCCGGTAAAGTATTCTCTCATTTGCCAATGGGGTGAAGATCCACCGTTAGGCATATCTTGCCAAACTAACAGCCCTACCCTATCACAATGTGTGTACCAGCGTGCCGGCTCAACTTTTACGTGCTTACGAATCATGTTGTATCCAAAATCTTTTGTCTTCTGTACGTCATAAAGCAAAGCTTCGTCAGTGGGTGCTGTATATAGACCGTCAGGCCACCATCCTTGATCTAGCGGACCAAAATGGAAATAATCTTCATTATTCAGTTGCATACGTACAACTCCTTGCGCATCACGCTTTTTAGAAAACTTGCGCATAGCTGTATAGCTCTTCACATTGTCTTGCACTTTACCTGCCGAATATAACTTCACTTCCATATCATACAGGAAAGGTGTCTCGGGCGACCAAAGTTTCATATCTGCCACTTTCAAGTCAACCTGTTGACATACCGCTGCTTTTGCTTGAGCAACAATGGTTGAACCATCTTTCAATATCACCTCAACGATATCTCCTTTTTGGGTGTTTTCTGTAGAAACATCCACACTCAACTTTTTCGAATCAATATTGGGTGTTGCTTTCACGAAAGAAATATGCTTCTGACCGACAGGCTCTAACCAAACCGTTTGCCAAATACCGGTTACAGGGGTGTACCAGATTCCGTGCGGGTCATTGCGTTGTTTTCCTACCGGCTGAAAACCATCAGTTGTCGGATCCCATACTTTCACAACCAGTTTTTGCTTGCCTGATACTAAATACGGGGTGATGTCAAAACTAAAAGGAGCATATCCACCTATATGCGAACCTATTTTTACGTCGTTCACAAATACTTCAGCTTTCCAATCTACTGCACCAAAATGAAGCAATACATTCTTTCCTTTCCAACCGGAAGGAATAGTAAACGTCTGGTGATACCACAGCTCGTTATCCTTACCTACACTTTTTTGTACGCCTGAAAGACTGGATTCTATAGCAAAAGGAACTAATATTTTACCATCAAAACTGCTCGGTTCGGTCGTTCCCACCGGCAATACGGCATAATCCCATAGTCCGTTCAGGTTTTTCCAATCGGTACGTTCCATGATGGGCCGGGGATATTCAGGCAGCACATTCGCCGGATCAATTTCCTCAGCCCACTGGGTTTTAATCTTGTCACCCACCGGTTGCCACTGCGCCGAAAGGTTCAAAAAAGAAGCAATTAATACAACTAAAAAAAGTACTCTTCTCATACTAACATTGTTTTTTTAAAGGGTTTATAAAGTTAAAATTGGGCTATCAAAAAGCGGGGCGTACCATTCATACGCCCCGAGATAGGTTAGTCTTTCTTGACAGAAAACTTATAAATACAAACTTGCGTGTAGGTCTCACCCGGATCTAACCGTGTAGTTGGGAAATCAGGATGATTAGGCGCATCGGGGAAATGCTGGGTCTCTAATGCAAATGCTTCGCGACGCTTCAAGGGTTTACCGGATTTTCCGCTCACCTTTCCGTCAAAGAAGTTACCACTGTAAAACTGCATACCCGGTTGGTCTGTATACACTTCCATCATACGTCCATTCGCTGGTTCATAGATAGCAGCAATCAATTCAGCTTCTTTGGCTGTTTTGCGATCCATCACCCAGTTATGATCATATCCACTACCATTTATCAATTGCTCATGGTCTTGGTCTATGCGGTCGCCAATAGCCGTTGGCTGGCGAAAATCAAAAGGCGTTCCTTCTACCTGCATCAATTCGCCGGTAGGAATCAAGACACTGTCTACCGGAACAATTGCGCTACCATTAATCATCAATACATGGTCGGTTATCGTGCCATTGCCCTCTCCTTTCAGGTTGAACACACCATGATGCGACAGGTTGATAACTGTCGGTTTGTCGGTAGTTGCTTTATATTCAATCTTAAATTCATTGGCCGGTGTCAGCGTATAAGTCATGTGCAATGTCAAATTGCCGGGAAAACCATCTTCACCATCCGGTGAAGTGTGCGACAAGGCAATATGCGTATCACTCACCTCATCTACATTCCATACAGCCATATCCAAACCAATCAGACCACCGTGAAGGGTTTGTCCGTTGTTGTTGATAGGCAGTTGATAGGTTTCGCCATCCAGCGTGAACTGGCCTTTGGCAATCCGGTTGGCAAAACGACCCACTACCGGACCTAAATAGCGTTCTCCGGGAGGATCCAAATAGGTATCAACATTCGGATAACCTAAAACAATATCTTCCATTTGTCCGTTTTTGTCCGGTGTCCAAAGCGTTACCACCCGACCACCTAAGTTTGTCACTTGCATGGTGACGTCGCCGGCTTTCAATGTGTAGAGGGAGATATCTTTCCCATCTACTGTTTTTTCAAACTGTTGCTTGTCTAGCAAGGGAAGTTTCTCTTGCGCAGGATTGCAAGACCATAGTCCGGCAAACAGACAGCATACCATAAATGCTTTTTTCATGCGTTATTGTGTTTTATATGAATGAATAAATATCGGTTTTTCAGCTTCCAACGAGGGTGAGTCGCCTGCTACATAAGGCCAGTTGTCAGCTGTCCATCGTATCCTGTCGAGCATCAACACCCGACCGGACGGACCTTCTTTATCTACACCGTGATAAAATATCCAGTCTTGTTTTCGATCGTCTTGTACTATTTCAGAGCAATGCCCATTACCTACAAATCGCTGATTCGGTCCAATAACCAGTTCATAGCCGTTGTCCAACATCGGTTTGCCTGATTTATCTACATACGGACCCATCAAACTCTTCGAGCGACCAACGACCAGTCGGTAGGTGCTTTTAACGCCTTCACAGCAAGAGCCAATCGACGCAAACAGGTAGTAATATTTTCCTCGCTTATGGATATAAACGCCTTCAAAGGCTGTGCCCGCAATGGGTTTTTTCTCAGCTCCGGCCAGAATAGACAAACCATCGGCGGCAAGTTCAATCGCATAAATACCCCGAAAACTACCCCAAAACAGATAATGTTTCTTTCCCTCTTGAATATAAAACTGATCAATAGAATTTTGTACGCCTATTTCATTGCTTCTGAACATTTTCCCTTGATCCGTAAACGGACCTTCAGGGAGGTCAGCCACAGCAACCCCTACCCCACAGGTCTTTTCACCACCCCAACGCGACATCGAATAATACAGCACATATTGCCCTTTTATATAGTTGATATCCGGAGCCCATAAGCCTCCTTTGGGTTCAAAGGTCGGACGAGTTTCGTTTGTGAAAGCAGTTCCAACAAACTCCCAGTCCACAAGGTTAGCCGACTGATAAATCGGCGTATTTCGTACATCCTCGGTAGCATACAAATAGAACATGCCGTTTTTGGCACGAATAATCGTAGGGTCAGGTAGGCTTTTTGCCACAACAGGATTTGTATAATTCCCAACGACAGACACTTTATCCGACGAATGAGGCTTCGCCGAACATCCGGTGATAAAAAGTAAAACGAAAAAAACAGCTAACGTGTTTTTAATCATAATATACCGTGATTCCATAAACCCAGTTTAGACATTTTTCTTACTTCTATTTATCATCAGTGTAGCCATCTGTTGATTAGGGCTGTCTAAGGTACAGTTTTTCTTTTAACAAACGAAAGAACAAACATAAATTATCAGACCCAACACCTGTAATATTGTTTTTTTAACGAACTGTTTACCTGCATTTTGAACAATTTATCTCCATAAAGTTGTCTTTTCGCAAATCCTCCCTCCTCTTTTTTCTCCACCCTTTATACGCCTTCTTTCCACTTTCTCCACCCTTTTAGCCTCTTTTCCTTACTCAGTTTCCCAAACGCCCTATCCAACCAACCTCTTCACCCTTTTATTCGCTTTGCCCCACTCTTCTGTAAACAACACCCTAGCCTTTTTCACAAAAGACTACAACCAACTAATCTTTTAACCCTCGTCAAAAGAGCTTTTGAGCCTCGTCGAAAGAGCTTTCAACGAACGTCA
>CAZSWS010000064.1:0-18512 GCA_964610765.1 uncultured Parabacteroides sp. | reverse complement strand
TTTCATATCATTTTTCGTGACATCTGTTAAGTGATGGCGTTGAGCAAATATAGTGGTTTAGCCTGAATATGCCTTAAATTTAGATATTTCATTTTCTATCAAGAACTTGCTTTCTGAGATGTCTTTTGAGATAGGCTTCGGCATGTAAAAGGTTGGATTAATGTATCTATTTTAGGAACGCATGTAAGATTCAGTACCATGCTTAACGGGTGTTTTCTCCGTCCTCAACCAAGTGTTTGTATTAATTTATTTTTTGGTTGCGATATTTTGCCGGAGTGATTCCCATGTGTTTTTCAAACGCACGACGGAAAGTGGAAATAGACTTAAAACCTGATCGAATACAAATCTGGATGAGGTGTTTCTCAGGTTCGCATATCAATAGTTCGCAGGCATGGCGGATACGGTAACTATTAATATAGTCGTAGAAAGTTGTATTAAGGCTATTGTTTAAATAATCAGATAGATAGGTTCTATTTGTTCCAAGCGAAGTAGCCAACTCTTGTAAGGTTAGCGAAGGGTTTAACCATGGGCGATGTTCGTTGATATAATCTTGTAGCTTTTTTTCCAATAAATCAATAAGTGGATCCGACGTTACTTCTAGCTTGTCTTCATAAGTCTTGAGAGGGTCTTTCTTGACCATTTCTGCAGCAATATGCTTCACTGAATAATGATAGATAAAGATCCAAATAGCGATAAGAAAGAGATAGTAAGTAGACCAGATCCAATGATTGGCACACTCCAGGACAAATCTCCACACTATGTACCATGTAGCAAAGACATAGGTCACCACCCGTACCCACTTTACGGTTTTATAGTCGATATTCGGAAATCTTTTTTCAAGATAAGAAATCTTTTTTCCGGCAATAAATACGATAAAAATAAATATTAGCACGGCTAGAACAGTCGTATAAACTGTTGATATGTTAAATACAATATTGCTTTTAGTATAAGCATAAATAGCCGTAAGAATTATATTGGGAGAAAGTAATACTAAAACTCTTCGCACATTAACGAGCTCAGGTATTATCATTTTTAATAGAAAGGATCCCACAAGAGGGACAAGGAGAAAATGGATCAAAACTTTGAAACCTCCATATAGATAGCTGTCTTTCATGGAATCCATCATCTGTCCAAAAGTCGAGATAAGGAATATCATCATAACGATAAGCAGCCAGAAGAGAAGGTTTAAATTCGGATGTTTTTTTCGTTTCGGATAAAGAATCATACACATTCCTACGAAGAGCATCAGCTGTGCACCACGCAAAAAGTTAAGTACATTCTCCAAAAGGAACTCTAACGATTGGTTCATAATAGTTATCTCTTCTATTGTTATTAGTGTAAGGTGTATTCTGCCAGCAGAATTTTTAACCTACTTTTCACCTTCGAAAAGGGCACAGGTAATACACTTTAGCTTGCAACCAAACAGGAAGCTATAACCTTTTTTTTCATGGTATCATCATCCTGACGGGCTGCTTTTATACGTTGCACTTGAATCCTCCTTAATAGATTCGCCCTAATTCATTATGATTTTATTTACTTTCAGCCTATTACTTATATGTAGGCGAGTAAAACTACGAACAAACATGCTAACTGACCTGTCAAATTCACAAAAAATAAAGAGCAATAAAACAATAATCACTATTACCTTTTCTCAAAGCGCAATTGTTTTCTTAAAATCACGTAAGTAGTTCGTGATTACATCTGTCAAATCGTAATCGCTGCTAAAAAAGAAGTTGGTTCCAGTTTGTCTAAAAAAACAGAACATAGCTGAAGGTTTTTTACTGATAAAAACAGGAGTGACTGTGTGTCATTTTATATACGTGATATCCATCCTTTTCCTAGAATTATTTGATGGGAATGATAGTGTGATTAACTAGAACTATCGGATGACAGAACCTTATACTTGGATGATATACGGCTTATACGGCTCTTTGACCATTCGCCTACCTTTGTGTTAAATCAGTAAATGAATTAGCAATGAAAACGAAAGCAGTATGTATTTTACTATTCTTGTGGGTTGGCTGCATAGGGATCGCCCAAAATTTACAAGTCCAGTATGAAGAGGTGATATCAATGGGGAAGCCCAAAATTGATACGGACAACGAGGAAGTTGCAGCCTTAATAGCCTCTCAATTAAAAAACATAAAGAGTGAGAAGGTCTTGTTATTTGACCAAGGTAAAAGCTTGTATAAACCATTAGAGAAACAAGCAGCAGATGAAGCCTTGTCACCCAATACGTCGGGAATCAAGTTCACCATGAAAACGGGAGGTACAGTGATTTATAAGAATCAGGAAGCAGAGAAAATGGTTAAACAAGATTATATAATGGATCGTCTTTTCTTGATTACTGACTCATTACCATCTATAGGATGGGAATTAGCAGATGAAACGAAAGAAATCTTAGGTTATGTATGTCGGAAAGCCGTTTCAGAAAAGAACATAGTTGCATGGTATGCAACAGATTTACCCGTTAATGCCGGTCCTTCCGTATTTCATGGTCTACCGGGTCTTATTTTGAGTATAGAGAATAAATCTTTAATCATCGAAGCACAATCTATAGAAGTGGTCGCTGATTTGACGGAAAAAATACGTGAGCCTTCTGAGGGGAAAAAAATATCGCAAGAAGCATTTGATAAACTTAAAATGAAAAAGATGGAAGAGCTGGGCGGTTCTTCTAAAGAGGGTGAGGGAGTTCAGATCAAAGTGATTCAAATGTAAATGGGTATGAAAGCGGTATGCTTATTTTTCGTCATTTCTCTTTCCATTCCCGCCCTTCAGGGACAATTGCTGAAAGGTCGTGTCGCTGATTTTCAGAATCAGCCAATAGCATTTGCTTCCGTTACTTTATTGCATGTTAAAGACTCTTCTATAGTTCGTTTTACGCAAACCAATAGCCAAGGGTATTATGAATTGAAGAACGTGAATAAAGGGAGCTATTTGCTTCAATCCAAGTTGCTAGGTTATGAGACACAGATCAAAGAGATAGACCTGGTAACGGAATCTTCTTTGGAATTGAACTTTCAGTTAAAAGCGCAAATATTCTCTCTGAATGGAGTTGATGTAAAAGGGCATTATACCGGAATAAAGTATAACAAAGATACGATTACTTATGACCCTAAGTCCTATACCGATGGGTCAGAAAGAACCTTAGGCGATGTACTTGACAAACTTCCGGGTGTTGAGGTTAGCGAATCAGGAAGTGTTAAAGCACAAGGAAAACAGGTGGAGAAAATTCTACTTAATGGCCTTGATTATTATGGGGGAAGCACTCAGGTGGCTACCAAAAATTTAGATGCTGCCATTGCTGATAGTGTGCAGGTGATTAGTAACTACAGTGAATATTCCTTATTAAAAGGATTTCAATCGCATAATAAAACAGTCATTAATGTGGGTGTCAATAAAAATTGGCTTAACAAACTATCCGGTGAAGTGGAGGCTTCCGGTGGTCTGGAAAATCGCTATAACCTAAAAGGAAACCTGATGACTCTTGGTTCTCACTCATTAGTTTCTCTCTTAGGACGGCAGAACAATACAGGAGAGACTATCTTTAGTATGGAAGATTACATCCATATGCAAGGTGGAGTGATGGGATTGCTGGAGAAGGGAGGCTCTTTTCAATTTTCTGAGGCAGAGTCACGGATGCTCTTTCCGATGAATAATACGTATTCACGAATCAATCGTTTAGGAGCCTTAAATGTGTCCTATCAGTCCGGGGAAAAAATCAAGTTAAACGCTTACTTATTGCACAACTATAACAAAGAGCAAGCAGTCAACCAGAATCTATACAGCTATCACTTATTTGGAGATAGTGTGTTTGAAGCAAGGGAGCAAACCTCTTCCCGGACTAAAAACAAACTGTATAGCGGCTATGTCAAAGCAATCTATACACCTAATAAGCAATCGACACTGAGTTATACGGGTACTTTCTCTACGTCTCCTTTAAAACAATTGAGCTGGATAGATAATGAGTATCTGGATAGGTCTTTATCAGTGAGTCAACGAGAAAAGTTAACTTCACTGCAAACTAAAAACAGCCTGTCTTTCATGCAAAGAATGCAAAATCACTTGTTTATTGCTGAGGCAACAATCGATTATAGACGATCTTCATCTGATTTAGATTTTACGACTAATTCTTTCGTGCTGCCACTGCCGATGGTTCCTAAAGAGGGACTCTATCATGTGCTATTTGATAGCCACCATCGGAATCTTACCGCTGGTCTTTCTGCTGCTTTTCTTTACAAACTCAATGACAAGAATCACCTGCGTGCTACCTTACGTGCTCAGCTAAACGAGCAGAGGTTAGAAACAGAAATCAACAAACAAGAGGTTTCAGAAGACTACGATGTACTCTCCCTAAAGGTCGATGACTATTCGGTCGACTTACAATGGATTAAAAACAAAGGTTTTTTTCGCTTTAACATAGGGCTTTTAGGACAGTTTTATTCTTCAAAACCCGACTTTTGGGATAAAAAACGCCAGTCTCAGCAAAGAGTCAATCCTTCTCTTGAACTTTCTTTGCATTTTAGCGACAAGCACAGCCTTACGGCTAACTATAGACAGTCTATAGCGACTCATCCGATAGAGCTATTTAATCAAGCGATGCTTGTTAAAGGATATAATGCGTATTATGCTCCATCTGAATTACGAAAACTTTTTCACACCGAACGAGGTGTAGGATTCCGTTACAACTTTTACGAACAGTTCTCCAATACGATGTTTAATCTGACGGGTAATTATGTGCAAGCAAAGCATACTGCGACCAATAATGTAGAACAAACGGAAATTGTTTCTGTCCTTAATAAAACGCTGTCACCTAAAACAGAGCGGATGGAACTGTATGCTTCGTTAGATAAAGGCTTAGGATTCGTTCCCTGGCAACTGACATTCAATGGGACATATAGAAGCAGCACCTATTATAGCTATTGGTCAGCTTTGGAGAGTAAAACACGCGTCCGGCAGGCAGTAGGTCAGATAAGGCTAACCAGTAAATATAAATTCCCCTTGAATATAACGTTAAGTGTACGGGTTGACTATCAACATAACAGACGTTCGCTCAATAGCAATTTCAGTCAAACCGTGCAGCGATATGGTGTAAAGCCTAAATGGAAAATAAATAAAAAACTATATATGGAAATGGAGATGCAATACGTAGTCAATGCATTCACCTCGTATGCTAATGAACAGCTATACTTGAATGGCAGTTTGCAATATGCATGTACTGACAAGCTTTCTTTTGAACTTAGAGGATTGAATATGTTACATATCCATCGTCAGTCATGGACAAGTCTTCACCAAGCCAATAACTACACGCTGCAAAGTCATTATCAACAAATTCCCGGACATATCTTGATTGGAGCCAAGTATAAGTTTTAGCATATAGTCTTTCAACAAGATGCTGTTTCTTATGCATGTTGTGAATCAGGAAGAAGTAAGGATTAACTTTTTCCACAACACTTCTTATATTTCTTTCCGCTACCACAGGGGCAAGGGTCGTTACGACCTGTTTTAGTTACCGTAATAGGTGATTGAGGAGTAAAGTAGTCATCCATCCATTCGTCCTCCAAATCACTTGCTTCGTTAGTGTAAAGAGCATATATATTCTTTATTTTATCTTTGAAGTCTATATCACTATCCATATACTTGACGGTATTTGTGTAGTCACCATTAAAGCCAATGCTAACATAACCTCTGTCATATAATTCTTTAATGCGAGGAAGCAGCTCTTTGAAATGTAGTAGGGCTGTGTCATTAATAAGCTGGGCAGTGAGTTCGGGGTCGTTACTTTTCTTCGCTTCTTCTGGTGATAGAGATAAAAAGTAATCAAAAATCTCGGTATAGATACTTTGCACTTTATCTTTTTGATTGGGATGAAGCAATGCTGTTTGTTGCAGCCCTTTTCTGACACCGCTTTTAGCATATAGAAAAACATTTGCGTTACAGATGAAGTCAATAAGCTCATCTCGATTTTCTATCCCTGCCTGATAGAAATAGAGCCAAATCTCTTCAGTTATAAAATCACCAAACCAGAAGTTTAAAAATGTTTCTTCATACGAGAGCACATGGAGTACCTTTGACAGGCTTTCTTTAGCTTTTAGCTCTGTAAGTAAAAGAATCGCATGGATAGGAAAGAATAATAAGCTAAAATCATTTTCTTCACTTTTTTGAAAATAGTCATAACGGTCAATGCAGTCATCCAGCACTTTTTCCAAATCAGCAATTAACGACGCTCGAGGAAGTTTGAGAATATCCTTAATAATCGTTTGAGGTATGGAACTGTCATAACGATAGAGCTTATTAATCTCTTTGTGCTGAAAATCAGGAGGGAGTGTTTTTTTTGATTGAGCTTTTAGAGGCTTACTGATTCTTTCTTGTTGTAAGGAATCTTTCATCGTATCAAAAACTTTTTTTAGTTCAGCAATCGGGAGTAATTCGTCTAACTTTTCAATCAATGGATGTAAAGGGTTGACCTCGTTGAGTTCTTCCAGCCTTTTTTTTGCTTTATCAACTTGTGCAGTTACTATATAATACTTAACACTGAATGCTAAGATTGCAGAAACTTCTGCCAAGTGAAATACGTCTCTCTCCGGAAAAAGTTTTCTAATATCTAAATCCGGACCTAATAGTATAGAAATTTTATCGATGTTTCCTTGCTCTAAAAACACTTGCGCTATCATTAAACGCCCATATAGATATCCCGGTGAATCAATGATTTCTTCACTAATTTCCAGTGCTTTGGGCATATTACCTCTGACCTGATAGGCGGTAGAAAGGAAGTTCTTAAATATAGGAGCTTTCGGATATTGGCTGATTAATTGCTCTAATTCAGGAATGATTTTCTTGTTTCTTCTATTTTGTGACTCCTCATAAAGGTATTCCATTCGTGTTTTTAACTTATCATCTATACCCCATTCTTTATATCTGAATATAGGGTCTTCAGTGATGCTGTAGCCGGCTTTGGTATATGTTTTATACATTGAGTGAAGATGTTAGTTGTAAAAAGTTATTACATTTAAAATGTAAAGTAAGAACAAAGCTTTTGAAGTACATATAAAATATGGAAAGAACTTTTTATCTTTTAATAAATATATAAACGAACTCATATGGTTTACCACTTTAAAATTCAACTTAGAAACATCACAAAACCTCCTGTATGGAGGCGTGTTAGTGTACCTGCACAATATACTTTTGAGCAGTTCCACCTCGTAATTCAACTTTCGTTTGGATGGGAAAACTATCACCTATTTACTTTTGGAAATCAACCTTACGGAGGTAGTATCAGAATAAGCATGCCGGACGAAGATGATATGTATGGAAAAAATCAAGATGCAACAAAAATCAAGTTGTCTGATATTTTCAAAGAAGAGGGAGATTCATTCTTTTATGTCTATGACTTTGGTGATAGCTGGGAGCATACCATCCTTTTGGGAAAAACAACTCCTGATTACACCCTGCATGCTGTTTGCACGGAAGGAAAAGGGGCTTGTCCGCCAGAAGATGTGGGTGGAATATGGGGCTATCAAAACTTGAAAGATGTGCTTCTTAATCGCCCCGACAGTGAAGAAGCCGAAGAATATCGTGAATGGCTAGGGATGGAAAAAGGGGAAACTTGGGAAGAAGTTTATCCTTTCGACAAAGAAGAAGCAAACTTCCTTTTGAAACAAATTTAACTGACAGATAAAATGTCGCCATTCTACATTGATGTGTAAGAATGGCGACAAAATATAACTGATAAGCTGAAATATCTTATTTCTTGTATTGCTCGTATTTTCCTTCCAAAATAACTTCTTTGACGGCTTCCAGATAGCCGTATCCATATTTCATGTCCGGTAGTAAATAGCCGCCCTCAATCCATTCATTCCAAGAGAATATCGTGATTAACGGTGGCTGATCGGGGTGTGCATCGGCATATTCCTTCGCTTTTTGTAGATAGCCCGCAAAGCTTTGTGGTCCTGTATTGTAGTGGACTACATGTTCTTTGGTTTTATGTGGAAAACGGGGTGTATCGTCCCAACCTACAGTAGCATTAGGGAAATAGGGGATGGACAAAGCTTCATCCCACTTCGCCATGCGTTCCATCGATTCTTTTCCCCACTGCATATAGTCTTCCGGATGAGGACCTCCCCAGTTATAGTGCGTCATGCTGTTTAGACCTAAAGCATTGATGCTGTTTAACATGTATTCGTATGGCTCGCCTCCGCCAATGATTGACTGTAGGTGAACATCCGGGAATCCGGCTTTTTTTACTTCATCTCTGAAATACTCAATACCTTTTTTAGCCTCTTCCAAACTGCCGAAGCTCTCTATGAATTTATGCAATCCAAAAAAGGAAAAGACCGGCGCACCGTCTATCTTAAAATAGTTTGACTTCTTAAAATATTGATTGATGACACGGTCTACAATAATCTTAAAGTTATCCCAGTCTACTGCCGCATCAAAAAGAATCGATTCATCATCCGCATATTTATGTACATTCCAATAGTTTCGTTTGACGTCATGATTAGCCCACATAATATAAAAATTCATCTTCTCATTGTTTCTGGCTTTCAGGAATCCATCATTCAGACAGCTCTCTAAAAACGGACCTTCGTCATACCAGTACCAATCAAAAATAAATACATTTACCCCGTGGTCAGTAGCAGCATCAATCCACTTTTCCATAACTAGCGGGTCGTTGTCCAATTCGTAACCCCACAAAGGTTGCTTGGGCTGATAATGTCCTTCAAAGCGAGGTGTACCTTTTTGAATCACTTCCCATTCACCCATTCCGTCGGGCCATAACAGGTTGTGTCCTTTGGGCTGGTCATCATGGCACGAAGGCCATATATAAGCGGCTACATAGTAGTCGTTTTTTTTCACTTCTTTTTGTGAAGTATTCGGGGTACATGCCATCAAAAAGGGAAGGCATACACCTAGTAATAATAGTACGGTTGATTTTTTCATGGTTATTAGTTTAAGTATATCAATTAACAGATTAGGTATTTTGAGCATTTAAAGGCTTGGTTATCTACGTGAAAGCTCACTAACACCAAAGATACATTTTATAATCAAAATCCGATATATGATTGTTTGCAAAATTTATATATTCGTTTAATGTATCAACCCAAACGGTGTTTATTTGATTATCTCTATGCATATCTCTATTTTGATAGGTCAAATAGGGAAAGACTCCTTGCTAAAGATGCTATCCGTCAACAAAAAGTCGTCTATCAATCAGGTAGTTCCGTCAGGAAAGACACAAATTTATCAACAGCTAATGCCCGATGACTTATTTTGTTCTTCAGTTCATCTCCCATTTCTGCAAAAGTCTGTTTATATCCATCAGGCATAAAAATAGGGTCATAGCCAAAGCCGGAAGCTCCCTTGCGCTCCCGAATAATCATCCCATATATCGTTCCTTCAAAAAAGTATTCCTTTCCATCCAACAGCAAAGCCACAACAGTTCTGAACCGAGCTTTCCTGTTTTGCACACCCTCCATCTCAGCCAAAAGCTTTCGCATATTGGCTTCAGAGTCATGTTCAGAACCGGCATAACGGGCTGAGAAGACACCGGGTGCATTCCCAAGCGCCTGAACCTCCAGACCGGTATCATCCGCAAAACAGTCGTATCCATAATGCTCCTTAATATATTGCACTTTTTGCAAGGCGTTGCCTTCGAGCGTATCAGCTGTTTCCGGTATATCTTCTTCACATCCAATATCTTTTAAGCTAACCACCTGCATTATTCCGGATAAAATGGAGCGAACTTCATTCAACTTATGTACATTGTTTGTGGCAAAAACAAGCGTTTTTTTCATGATGACATTTTATTAGTTTATACAAAAATACAGATTCTAAGAATTAATAACCATGATGAACGATGGAATCTAAAAAAAAAGGACCAACTTGCTTCTGTTTAAAATATCCTGCTTTTATAATTGGCACATTTCCATATGGGTATAAGTGGCTTATTCATTTTGCTTTTTTTCTTTTCTGCACCGACAAATGCATCTGAATATTTTATTGAGATGCAAGTAAAGGGTATTCCGGAAAATACATTATTTCAACTGCGTGAGCTTGATACCTACAAAATTATTAACGCCGGTCGATATGAAAAAAACAAACTTATTCTTCGTGGATCATTAGTCAACCCTCCACAAATGCTGGAGCTTTCTGCCGAGACTAAAAATGGAGAAATCCGTTTTGACATCTTTATTGGTAATGACACACTCTTAATACGTGGCAATGAGAGTGACATTCCCTATAGCCTCACTTTCGAAGGTGCAGAAAGTCAGCGCCAGTTTGCTGCATACAAAATGCATATGCGCGAGTTAGAGCAAGCCTATGAAGAGATAAAAGAACAAAACAAGCTGAAAATAACCAAAGACACGCGGCAATCCGAATTGATTCACACCTTAGAACATCGTCGTGAACTGGAGAGAAGATTCGAACAACTAGGCAGACAGGTTGATTCTACACGTATAGTTTATGCTATTAACCATTTAGACGAAGTGGTCAGTCAATATCTTATTATTTCAATGATGAAAAAGATTCCGACAAATACGTTACGTGCCATATACAATTCATTGCCGAGCGAACAATGGCTTCCTAGATACAGCAAAACCATCTTATCTTATATCAATCCACATGCGGAAAAAAGCGTTAAGGCAGCCAACATGCTCCTTAAGCTAGCTGAAGAGCCCGAGGACTTTCAAGAAGTGCTCCGCCTGTATGACCAAGCTATCAAACTGAATCCGGACAAGAAAGAAGTCTATTTAGAGCTGGCTGATAACTATATATACTTTCTGCGCGCCAAAGAAATAGACGCTTATCAAATAGGGATAGACAACTACCGGAAATTCATGGAAAGCACGAGCGACTCCAGCACGCGAGAAGCTATTGCACACAAGATAGAGCAAGTTAAAGAACGAAAAAGAATAGCAGAAAACATCGATCCTGAAATGATTTTAGTCAATGGAGGAAGTTTTGTTCGGGGGTCTCATTTTAAGATAGATATGAACCCCTACACCAAAACAGAGGTTGACACGTTCTATATCAGCAAATATGAAATCACCAATTCGCAATTCTTCGACTTCGTAAAAAAATATAACAGTCCTGTCATAAAAGAAGGAAAATACAAAGACAAACCTTTGTATTATGAATGCAACTGGGGTATAAAAAACGGAAAGATTGTTCCGGGATATGAAAGTCACCCCGCCATTTACGTCACCTGGTATGGAGCTAAAGCATATTGCGAATGGGTCGGAGGACGACTACCTACAGAAGATGAATGGGAATACGCAGCACGGGGTGGCGAACTTCGCAAAGGCATACAGGAATATAGTGGGTCAAATGCACTAGACAGTGTGGCTTGGTTTATTAACAACTCGAACGAACATCCACATCCGGTTGGTGTGAAGCAGCCGAATGAGTTGGGTGTACACGACATGAGTGGCAACGTACGCGAGTGGTGTGAAGACTTGAAGATGGAAGATGGGAAAGAATTTCGACAGGTCAGGGGAGGATCATGGTTTAGCGACGAAACAAAATGTCGTACGGCTGCCCGATACTATATTTATCCCGACAGTAAGTTGTTCAACAATGGCATCCGACTAGTTAGGGATAAAAACTATCAAGCGCCTCCTAAGAAGGAGAATCAGGCTAAAGAAGACAGTACCGATTGACACACCAAACAATCAAAAGGTCAATCCTACCACATGCTTTGCACTTTGAAAACCAGCTCCATCCATACCCAATAGCGTATAGCTTTTCCGGCAAGCATGGAGATAGATACAATCCATACATTGGCACGCAAAAAGCCTAATGCAACGGCTATGAAATCGCCCACTCCGGGTAAGAACACAAAAAAGGCCATCCAAGAACCTTTGTTCTGAATCCACGTCTGCACCCTTTGCAGCTTGACTGCATCCAGCTTTAAGTATTTTTCAATCCATTCTATTTTCCCCAGTAGTCCTAACCAATAACAGCTCATACCTCCCAAGAAGTTGCCCGCAGTAGCCGCAATCATACATGGCCAATAAGAAGCTCCGGCTAGTAATACGCCTGTCAGTACCACTTCCGAGCTGAAAGGTAAGATTGTTGCAGCTAAAAAAGCAGCAATAAACACTCCCCAATAACCATACTCAATCAGTAGCTCCATATCTCTACTATTCGAAAACCAAAAATTAAAACAATTAACAGCAAAGATATTCTAAAAAGCCAACGAGATGATTTGCTTTTAGCCACAGAGACAAAACGAGAGATAAGAATAGAGGCCGGAACGCACGACATTTGAAGAAACTCTTCCTGCTCTGAGCCGTATAGCAGGTAAAGAAATATGGAAAAAAAGAATAATAGAACAATGAACCACATAAACTCACGCGTTACAATATTGTCTTCATATTCGTTCGAAAGCAAATTAATAATGGCCATTACAGACAGAAATAAAATAAGTAAAGGAATAAGCTGATGAGTAAACAAAGAAAAATCAAAAGACAGCACGTTAAATTTCGCCAGACTTTCAAACGGCAATGCCAACAATGTAAAGTCTTTTGTCCATACACACCACCCCAAAAGCAGCCAATAGACCGTAAGAATACCCAATAAGGAGGCAATTATACTTTTCAGACTAAACGAACGAAAGCGATACATACCATACCAGAACAAGGGCAACAGCCAAACAATCTGAATCCAGAACAAACTACCTGCACCAATAAGAAACGATGCATTAAAAGCCTTTCCTACACGATTCGGATAATGATAAGAACTGAACAACTCATACAAAGCAATGATTAAAAAGAAAACGCCCAAAGACGATGCATTGATGGGGATAAAGTCAATATGTATGCTGACTAATAGCAGATAGAATAAGAAAGGCAGGTGATTTCGTTCGCGTATAAGTCCCAGCTCAAAGTTGGCGCGTTGAAGCAAAAAGGCTCCGCCTAGAGTCAGTCCAAACCCTATTAGATAAACGACCAGCTTGCCGGGCATAATCAGTGTCAAATAATTCCATAATGGAGTAGATGACACCTCGGCAAACACCGGATAGCCAATATTCAGCTGATAACCCAATACCCAGCAAACGACACAGAACAAAATGAAGGGTACCGAATAGTCCCTCCATTTCGCATTATGATACCCATACGTTCTGTTATGCCGCATATACTAAAATGGCTTTACGCTTAAAAAGAGAACTGATCAAAGGTCAAATCCGATATCTTTTCGATAGTATTTCCCTTCAAACGCAACAGTTTCAGCACCTTGATAAGAAAGCTTTAATGCTTCTTCTTTGCTATCTCCATAAGAGCTAACAGCCAGCACACGCCCTCCATTGGTTAACACATCTTCTCCTCTTTTTTGTGTGCCCGCATGAAAAACAATGCTGTCTTGTATCGCATCAAGTCCTTTAATTATTTTCCCTTTTTCATACGAACCCGGATAGCCTCCACTAACCAACATCACAGTTGCAGCTGTTCTAGGGTCTATCTCTAACGTGCGTTCTTGTAAGTTTTGTTGAGCCACACCTTCCAGCAAGTCGACCATATCACTTACAATACGAGGCACCACAACTTCCGTTTCCGGATCACCCATCCGACAATTATATTCAATAACCATGGGTTCACCTTTTACCGCAATCAGACCAATAAATATAAATCCTTTATAGTCGATTTCTTCCGATTTAAGTCCATTGACAGTGGGTATAATGATGCGCTCTTCAACTTTCTTCATAAACGTATCGTCAGCAAAAGGAACAGGCGATACAGCCCCCATGCCACCGGTATTCAATCCTGTATCTCCTTCACCAATTCGCTTGTAGTCTTTCGCGACAGGAAGAATCTTATAATTAAGACCATCTGTTAATACAAAAACAGAGCATTCAATACCTTCTAAAAACTCTTCAATCACGACCACATTGCCTGCGTCGCCAAACATTCCGCCCATCATTTGCTCCAGTTCATGCTTCGCCTCATCAATCGTATCTAGAATAAGCACTCCTTTTCCGGCTGCAAGACCATCTGCTTTCAGCACATACGGAGCCTGCATTTCTTCCAGAAAGGCAAAAGCCTCTTGCAGTGTTTCGTGGGTAAAACTTCTGTAACGGGCAGTAGGTATCTCATGACGTTGCATAAATGCTTTTGCAAAGTCTTTGCTACCCTCCAAACGTGCTCCGGATTGTGACGGTCCAATCACCGGAATGGCTGATAAAGAAGCATCAGCAGCAAAGAAGTCATAAACACCTTTTACCAAGGGTTCTTCCGGTCCTACAACAACCATGTGGATGGCATTTTCCAACACAAAGTTCTTGATTGCCGGAAAATCATTTACACCTATTTCCACATTAGTGCCCACCAAAGCTGTTCCGGCATTACCGGGAGCTATATATAAACGACTCAATTTGTTACTCTTCGCAATCTTCCATGCTAAAGCATGCTCTCGTCCTCCGGAGCCTAATAGTAATATGTTCATTTTAACTTGTTCCAAATTTATTACAAATGATCTTCAAAATAGCGGGTAATTTTCTCCATCAGGTGGACACGATCTTTCCCTAACACATTGTGTTTATGACCGGGATAAACGAAATAGTCAGGATAGGTATTTGCATCTACACAAGCTTTCTGAAAAGATAAACTGTGTTGCCAAACAACGACATTATCCACATCTCCATGTATTTGGAGCAAACGCCCTTTCAGGTTTCCCGCTTTCAATTTCAAATCGGCATGCTTATATCCCTCCGGATTTTCTTGCGGTGTATCCATATAACGCTCGCCATACATGATTTCATAATATTTCCAGTCAATCACCGGACCGCCGGCAACGCCAACTTTAAACACATCCGGGTAGGTAAGCATCAAGTTGGTTGTCATAAAACCACCATAGCTCCAGCCGTAAACTCCCATGCGCTTTGAGTCAACATAAGGAAGCGACTTCAAATAGTCAACTCCTTTGATTTGGTCTGCCATCTCATTGACACCCAAATTTCGATGAATGACACTCTCGAAAGCAAAGCCTCGATTGGCTGTACCTCGGCTGTCAACCGTAAATAAGATATAACCTTTATTGGCCATATATAAATCCCAACCCCCGGCTCCGTTATTCCAACCTCCGGTTACCAACTGCGAGTGTGGACCGCCATAGACATATACAATCACCGGATATTTCTTCGTCTCATCCAAGTTGGCAGGAACAGTCAGGCGATAATACAAATCAGTCACTCCATCTGCAGCCTTAATAGTTCCCGTAGTGACGTCAGGCATCACAATATCTTTATAGGGGTTAGAAGCAGTAAGAAGGTTCTTCATGACCTTCTTATCTTTCATACGCACCAAATCAATGGTGCGGGGGATGACGGGAGAAGCATATTGCTCAATCGCAAACTTGCCGGACGCACTAATTGACGTATGATGCACACCCGGAACTGACGACACACAGGTTCTTTGGGCATTCTTTAGCTGAACAGCCCAAGTATACACTTCCAACGGATTTCCTTCCTCTCGATCACTATCAGGATGGGGAGCATTGGAAGTTATGAACAATTGTTCTCCTTTCGGGTCAAAACCCAGCACTTTCGACACTTCCCACTTTCCACTGGTTAACTGTTTTACCTGATTGCCATCCGTATCGAATAGATATACATGATTATAACCATCCTTACGGCTTTGCCAGATAAACAAGTTTGTTTTAGTCGGGACAAAAGCAATGGGAACTTGAGGTTCAACATAGTGTTTGTTTTTTTCAGTGAACAACACAGCTTCGCGTTCACCGGTCAGTGCATTATAACGCACCAGATTACATTCGTCTTGCCCCCTGTTTATTTCGGCAATATAGACTGACCTATTATCGGGACTCCAGGCAATATTAGTTAAATACTTCTCTTTAGGAAGACCTGTTTTTAACCAAACGGTTTGTCCTGTTTCTGTATGAAAAACTCCTACAGTTACTTCATGGCTTTTCGTTCCGGCCATGGGATAATGAAACGGTTCGGCTGTAGCAATTCGGGCATCTATATTCACCAATGGATACTCTGCAACCATTCGCTCATCCATCCTATAAAAAGCCAACTCTTTGCCTGAAGGCGACCAAAACAAACCATTAGTTATACCAAACTCTCGCTGATGCACTGATTGACCACACACAATACCTGATTCGGTTTCATGAGTGATTTGTGTTTTTGTCTGATCATCTTCCAGCATAAAAATATTATTTCCGGAAGTATAGGCATAGGTTCTGCTTTCTGAGGCATACGTAAAATTGCTGCCATCATTAGGCAATGCATATACAGCTTGAATGGTCTTATCAGATAGATTAAGATGTACCCGATGTTTCTTATAGGTAAAAGCCACCTCCGAGCTGGAAGCACGAGGCACAGAAAAAGAAGGAAGCGCAGACAAAGAAGGTAGTTCGGCTGCTTGGAGCAGTTCGCTCAACTCTTTTGCAGTCAGGGCAACCTGTTCTGTCTTTCCCGGTTCAGCCAAAAACAAACTATCTCCACGAACAAAAAGATACTGATCGGCCACCCATTGTAGCTGTCTAATAGAAGTGGGTACATATTTATAATATGTGCTTCCTCCCGGTGTTAGATCTTGTAATGTTAATGAATTTTTCTGCGCCTCAACCACACGTGTATTACTTATCATCAGTGCTATAACAAACAGTAATGCAATGGATTGTTTAATCATCGTAACGTTTCTTTTTAAAAGGTTTCTTATCACCTCTAGACCCTCTCCTGTCGTAGGAAGATTCTTCATCTTTATATCGTTTTCCTTCATAACCTCGTTTTCGTCCGGAATAGCCTGAGTCATCTTCATAATCATCAAAGCGTCTTTTGGATTGTGGTCTTGGCTTATTGCTTCTTCCGCCGGATGAACTTCTCCCTTTTCCTTCACGAGATTCATTGAGTTTTGTTTTATACTCCTTGTTAGTGCCTTCAAACATTTCATAACAACGAAACTCACATTCAAGAGAACCATTGATAAGCTTTATCTTCTCACTGGGCTTTAAACCTATCTTTTCAAACGATTCATCTTTGTAGCTCAATATCCAAGCTTTATACCCCATAAAGTTATGTTTCAGCTTTGTCCCTATCATACTGTATAGACCGAGCAAATCACGTGATGAAATACGCTCGCCATAGGGTGGGTTTGATACCAAGATACCGGGTTTAGGAACATCTTCCAGTTGTTGGAAAGGAAGTACGGTAAGTTCAACATACTGGTTTAGCCCTGCATTTTTCACATTGGCCGTAGCGGCTGCAATGGCTTGAGGAGAGATGTCGGAACCATAACATTTAAATTCAAACTTCTTCTCGGCACTATCATCGTTGTAGATACGATCGTACAATTCTTCGTCGTAATCAATCCACTTCATAAAGGCAAACTCTTTACGATAGATTCCGGGTGGTATGTTTAAAGCTATCAGAGCAGCCTCAATCAATAGTGTACCCGATCCACACATAGGATCTACAAAATGAGATTCACCTTTCCAACCGGTTTTTAAAATCATTCCGGCAGCAAGCACCTCATTCAGCGGGGCTTCTACTTGTTCAACTTTGTAGCCTCTTTTATACAAACTTTCACCCGAACTATCAATTGATATCGTGCAATCATTATGTGAGATATGCACGTTGATGTATAAATCCGGGTTATTCACTCGTACAGACGGACGTTTTTGTAGTTTCTCCATAAAGTAGTCTACTATTGCGTCTTTTGTCTTATAAGCCACAAACTTAGAGTGGTTAAAGTCTTCCGAGTAGACAACAGAATCAATAGCAAAAGTCTGCTCTAGGGTCAAATAGTTCTCCCAAGGTATTTTCATAACTTCCCTATATACCGTATCAGCATCTTTTGCCTTGAAGTGGTAAATGGGTTTAAGAATACGCAGAGCCGTACGGCAGTACAGATTTGCCTTATACAATAGTTCTTTATCACCGGTGAATGACACCATTCGGCGACCAGTCGCCACGTTTTCAGCGCCTAACGCTACTAATTCGTCTACTAAAACATCCTCTAATCCGTAAAGGGTTTTAGCAACCATTTCAAATGATTCGCGGTCCATCGAAAGAAAATAAACTGTTTTTAATTAAATTATCTGTTAGTAAGCAACTACCAATTCAAAACGATTCTAAAATTCATATCTTCAGGCCTTTTCTCCACGTCAAAGCCTACATATTCCACCCGAAGCGTAAAGACTTCATGAAAATATATCATACTGTATCGTTCTGTAGTCATATGATTGTTTTTATCAACCTCTTTCTTCTCATAAGGCAATATACTTTGCTTCTCATTATTAGAATTGTAGTTGAAATATACGTAACCTAAGGTTTTACCTACCTCATAGATATAAGCAGGCAAATCCTCTTCTTGCAGCAAATCTTTTAATGTCACATCAGCGGTGTAAATCTGCAACTGATTAGTAGATGCCGGATCTCGCTTCCAGTCTCCTTTTGGAATAGGTACTTCTGCGACATACCATTCCATCCCTTCGCCTGCCCCTCCTTCCGGTCCTTCCGGTCCAGGAGGCCCCATGGGTCCTTCCGGTCC
>CAZSWS010000063.1:17014-18628 GCA_964610765.1 uncultured Parabacteroides sp. | reverse complement strand
TTATTGATTTGCAGTTTTTCTTTTTCAACTTTTTATGGACAAACACCGGATAAATCTCCTCTGCGGCTGAAGGTAGGTACGTATAATGTCGGTCATTTTAATGAAGGAGAATTGGGCGGTTATCAACGAAAAGATGTAGAAGTTGAGCTGAAGCGTTGGCGCAGTTGGGTAGGGGAGCAGTCGTTAGATATTTTATCGCTGAACGAATGGAACCGGACGTTTGATAAAGACGAAAAGATAGATGCACAAAAAGAAATACTTGAACCCTATTATAATCAAATCTATTGGGGGACTGAAAATACCTGGATATACAATGGGATTGCAACTAATTATACGCTTGAAAACATCCGACAAGTAGATTGGGCCGGGCAATATTATGCCATCATAGGTGATTTACGCGTGGGTGAAAAAGTGATAACGATTATGTCCACTCATATCCCGTGGCAAAAAGAATGGCATGCACAGGCCATTGAAGACTTGATTAAAGAAATGAAAAAGTACGAATATGTAATCTGCTTGGGGGATATCAATGCGATGGACGCTACACAGTCGAAGTTTAAAGAAGAGGGGTTTAATATCGCTAATGGAGGTAATCAGGGTTTTCTGATGACGGCACCGGCTAGTCAGTCGAAAGGGCGAAAAGATGGTTTGCATATTGATAATATTATTACATCTAAAAACATCAAGATATTTGCGGCTCATGCGCCGGCTAACTCACTGACTGCGCGCGATCATTTTCCGGTAATCGCAGACCTTGTGGTTACGTGGTGATTCAATGTATAAGTCAAGAGGCAGGACAATAATACCACTGCCTCTTATTCCCTTATCTTTTAGCTTCAAACCCGAAGGTAATATTTTGAAGTGTATGGTCGTCAAAGCCGGACAATGAGAAACCAATCGGATAGATGTTTTCTTTGTCTTCAGGGCTATAGAACGCCGCTTTGTATGCTTTAATGGCCTCTCGGTTATTCTTGTTTACTTGCACTTCGCTCTGGTTGTTAAAGTAGACATAGGCGATATCTGCCGAGTCGATAAGTTCATCATCTCCCGGTAGTGGATTGCATCCTCCTTTGATGGCTCGTACAATCACTTCTTTTATCTGTTCAAACTTGGTGTCTGATTCTACGATGAGCAGCCCCACCTTACCATACTCCATTCTGCTTACATAGGTGACTTTTTTCGCTTGGTCTTCAGCTTTCAACTTTTCTTTAATTAGTTGATCATTCCAGTCAATATCCAATCCAAAGAGTGTATGCTTGAACGAGAAAATCATTCCGTATTTTCGGGTCATCTCTTGCTCTTTGAAGGAGATGCCTGATACAATTTCATCTAACGCAATGGCCATATTTCCCCAGCCGATGGTGTATAGAGTCCGGTGGGTATTGTAGCTCGTTGGCTTAAAATTATCATGTTTCTCAAAGGCTTTTTCTTGTGGAGGTCTGGCTGTGATTTCTTTGGCAATGAGTTCTTGCTCTTGAAAAGAGGGAGTAAACGTTTTTACCGTTACGTTCTCGCCTGTTTTATCTGTTGAAACGGTGATGGGGTTGAATGTATAGCCTGTTAATGCAGCAAAGTTGGGATAGTCAACCACCTGATTATCGATGAGGTTGCCCA
>CAZSWS010000063.1:0-16914 GCA_964610765.1 uncultured Parabacteroides sp. | reverse complement strand
GTTAATGCAGCAAAGTTGGGATAGTCAACCACCTGATTATCGATGAGGTTGCCCAAATGAATCTTTTCCCGAATATGCTTATTAACAAAGATATTGTCGGTTGTCAGGGTGTAATGACCTTGTTGGATACGAACATGAGGGAAGCTGAAAATAGATAAGAATGGACCTTGCCATAAGTTATCTCGTCCTGATTGCTTGATGATTAAAGAGGTTTTTATATTGTCATCATTAGTCCGGAAGTCTAAGACGGCTTCTCTGCCTTCAATCAGCGCGCTTTCATCCACCTGAATGGTGATTTCAACAGATCCATCGCCTGAAGAAGGAGTCATATGTATCCAGGTAGGCATGGTAGTTATTTCCCACGCACAATTGGTGGTTAGCTTGATTTGCTCTGTTTCTCCGTAAAAGGTAAAAAGTGCCAGCTCTTTTTCAAGCTCAATAAAGGGGTCGGAATCGGCTATTCCCCGTTGGATAATTTTGACTGATTTCTCCACGTTGTCGTTGTTACTAAACTGAAGTGTTACATCTCTTGAATCCATCTCTGTATATGGTTCGACAGTGAAGGTAATACTCAAGGGAGATTCATCTCCCACGGGGTTGCTTATGAAAAGCCAATCGGGAAGCTCGGAGTTGAGATGCCAGATTGAGCTGGATATTACTTCGATTGTCTCAGCAGTTCCTTGTGTGGCATTGAAGGTGATTTCATATTTCTCAAATTCTAGAAAAAAATCACTGTTCTTATCTTTTTCTTCACAAGAAAAGAGGAAAAACAGACCTATAGTCGCAAGTAATAGCGTTATTCTTTTCATAGTCAGGGGTGTCTTGGTTGTTTTTTATTTCTTACGGCTACTAATATAGGTCTATTTCGAGAAATAGATTTTGTTTTTAATTTATGATAACCAACGTGTGTGACTATTTAACGATGCTTGTTGATTTGTTTGTTTCTCTATCTAAGAGAAGTTCGTTCTTCCTATCTTTACAGTCAAAAAGAAAGACAATGAAGTTAAGTCCCCTAATGCTGGCGGGTACCGGCAGTGATGTTGGAAAGAGTGTGATAGCTGCCGGTTTTTGCCGAATCTTTTTACAAGATGGCTACTATCCTGCACCTTTCAAAGCTCAAAACATGGCATTGAACTCGTATGCTACTCCCGATGGACTGGAAATAGGGCGAGCTCAAGCAACACAAGCGGAGGCAGCAGGTGTTCCTTGTCATACGGATATGAATCCCATATTGATTAAGCCGACTACGGATCAACAAGGGCAGGTGATTATCAATGGTAAAGTGTCCGGCAATGAAGAAGCGGCTGCTTATTTTAATCGTCGACGGTTTGGGGTGTTGCGTGAGGTAGTACATCAGGCATTTGATCGTTTATCGACAAAATATAACCCCATTGTGATGGAGGGAGCAGGAAGTATCTCAGAAATTAATCTACGAGAGACGGACATCGTCAACCTTTCCATGGCCGAATATGCGAAAGCACGCGTGATATTGGTTGCCGATATTGATCGGGGAGGAGTGTTTGCTTCGGTCTATGGCTCGATTATGCTGCTGACTGAGGAGGAAAGAAAACTAGTAAGAGGCATCCTGATTAATAAATTCAGGGGAGATATTTCGCTGTTTCAACCCGGAGTGAAGATGATGGAAGAGCTGTGTGGCATTCCGGTGTTGGGAGTTGTACCCTACTATCAAGATATTTATATTGAAGAAGAAGATTCGTTGGCATTATCTTCACGCAATGTGTATGCCGGTGAAAATAAAGTGAATGTGGCAGTAGTGCTTCTGCGTCACTTGTCTAATTTTACCGATTTTAAAGCGTTAGAATTAGACCCTCGCGTGCATTTATATTATACAAACAAGGCTAGTGAGATTGAGAAAGCAGATATCATCCTGCTTCCGGGTTCTAAAAATACGTTGTCTGACCTGATGGAAATTCGGAACAATGGAGTGGCTCAATCTATCATGCGCAGCTATCAAAAAGGAGCATCTGTGGTAGGCATTTGCGGAGGTCTGCAACTTATGGGAGAGGAAATAGCAGATCCGCTGCAGGTAGAAGGAGCAATTGAGCGGATGCCTGGCTTAGGCTTACTTCCGGTATCTACTGTGATGGAGGGAGAAAAGGTAACTCGTCAGGTAGAATTTCAATTTTTAGACCGTTCAGATCGTTGCAAAGGATATGAAATTCACATGGGACGTACCACTCCTCGTGAAGATGCTGATATACAACCGCTCAATCAACTGCAAGATGGAAGCTGGGATGGCTGGTATCTGAACGAACGTTGTTATGGTTCGTATATGCACGGACTATTGGATAATCAGGTGGTTCGGGATTATTTGCTAGCGCCTTATGTAGATAAGTTGACGGAGAAGTTCGATTTTGAAGCGTTCAAAGAAGAACAATACAACAAGCTGGCAGCGCATATTCGTGCACATGTAGATATTGCAAAAGTCTATGAGATTTTAAAGTAGAAAAGGTTAGAGGCTTAAAGGCATAAAAAAAGCAGCTTCCAAGCTGCTTTTTTTATAGTGCGCCGTGCATGACTGATAACTTGGTGGTGTAAGTCCACTACGGGGGTAGGTAACAACCAACCGTTAGCCGAACAGCAAGGGTGTCCATTGTGAGGTGGAATCTGAAGGAAGCTGTACGCAAATTCCCGGTCTGAGGAACACGAACATCATATAAGGCTCAAGCTACAGGATGAGTTTCCTGTACAAAACGAAGTCCCAAAGTTACCCGGATGTGGCAGAGTAAATGATGCAGATATATGGGATGAAAGTTATTAATCTTACCACGGGAGGTCTCACAGACGTGCGGACGTTTTTTTTTTTCGGAGGCACGGAGTAACGCTTGCTGTGAGAAGTCAGCAGATGCCATAGTACCGTATCACGAGTTGGTAAGGGAAGGGCTGAACCTTATGTAAGTGAGCAGTAAATGATTGTTACCTGATGAAAGAAAGAATGCAGAAAATATCAACAAAGAGTGATAACTACCCTCAAAAGAATAGGACGGCATCCGAAGGCTATGTGGGAGTGCAGACTTTTATTGGGATAACTGAAAACAACCTCATGGAAGTATCACTTAAAAGAGATGACCTGTTCGAACAAATGCTCTCTCCTGCCAATTTGAATAAAGCCTACAAACAGGTTCTATCCAATAAAGGGAGCGGAGGGGTAGACCAAATGGGAGTTAGTGAACTTCTTCCTTGGCTACTTAAGAACAAAGAGTCTCTGATAAACAGTTTGCGAAAAGGAACTTACCGTCCTAATCCAGCCCGACGAGTAGAAATACCTAAAGGCAATGGTAAGACTCGTTCTTTAGGTATTCCGACCTTGGTTGACCGCCTAATCCAACAATCCATATCTCAAGTTCTCACACCTATCTATGAATTAGAATTTAGTGATAACAGTTATGGATTCCGCCCCAATCGTAGTTGCCACCAGGCTCTTAAACGCAGTCAAGAGTACATAACAGACGGCTATCGATACTGTGTCGATTTAGACTTGGAAAAGTTTTTCGACACAGTAAACCACAGCCGCTTAATTGAACTGCTTTCAAGAAAGATAAAAGACAGTAAGTTAATCTCACTGATTCATAAATATCTTATCTCAGGGGTTCACATAGGTGGGGTGTTTGAGGAAACCCGTGAAGGAGTTCCCCAGGGTAGTCCGTTAAGTCCCCTGTTGGGTAATATCATGTTAAATGAGCTTGACAAAGAGCTGGAAAGGCGTGGGCATGCCTTTGTTCGCTATGCCGACGACTGTCTTATCTTTTGTAAAAGCAAGCGTGCATCGCATCGAGTAAACAGAAGTATAACTTACTACATCGAACGAAAACTTTATCTTCGTGTAAACCGAGAGAAGACAAAAACGGACTATGTAGGAAGAGTCAAGTTCCTTGGATACGGCTTCTATGTTCACTCGGGTAAATGTCGACTTCGAGCCTTCTCCACGAGCTTGCATAAGTTCAAGGGAAGACTCAAAGAGCTGACAGGTCGTAGCAACGGAATGGGCTATGAGAGGCGGAAACGAGAACTTGGTCTATTTATAAGAGGGTGGCTTGAATACTTCAAGCTTGCCGATATTAGGAGTATCCTCCAAGAAATAGACCAATGGTATCGTCGCCGCCTACGTATGTGTATTTGGAAAAGTTGGAAAAAGATAAAGACGCGTTTTAAGAACCTTATTAAATGTGGGATTGATAAGCGTAAGGCTTTGGAATGGGCAAATACTCGAAAGGGCTATTGGCACATCTCTAAAAGCTGGATATTATCAAGAGCATTGGATAACGATAAATTAAGACAAGCCAACTACCCGTTTCTATTAGACTGTTATCGCAAAGTGGTATCGTAAGTAAGGAACCGCCTTGGTACCGAACGGTATGCCGGGTGGTGTGAGAGGTCGGAAAATGAAAGTAGGAAGAAAACTTTCATTTTCCTCCTACTCGATTGATGTAAAGGATTGCTTATAGCGTTTTCAGTTTTAGATTGCGCCAAAGAACTTTGATACCACCACCATCGTGGATTTGCAGAGCAATACGTCCTTGTCCGGCACCAATCTTTTCGTCGTCGATATTAACCATTTCTTCGCCATTCAGCCAAGTGGTAACGTTGTTTCCTTCTACTTTGATGCGTAGGGTGTTCCAATCTCTTTCTTTCAGAATTTCTTCTTTTTCGTCAGGGATTTGAACTAACCAACCGCGACCGTATGATTCGTAAATACCGCCTGTGTCATGTCCTTTAGGAGCTACTTCTACTTGCCAGCCGTTTACTTTCACACCTTCTTCAATGAATGAGCGAATGAAAACACCTGAGTTTCCGTCAGCTTCTTGTTTAAACTCTACAGTCAGGTCGTAGTTGTCGTAGTAGTTGCGGGTAGCCATGTATCCATATTGTTTGTCGGGACCACTTTCACAAACGAGTAGACCGTCTTGCACGTACCATTTTTCAGTACCGTATACTTCCCAACCTGTCAGGTCTTTTCCGTTGAATAAGTTAACTTCTTCTGTTTTGCGAGGAAGCTCTTTAACTTTGATATTTCTGAAAGAAGCAGGATAACCATGGTCTTGCAAGCAGATAACGCCTTTCTTAGCTAAACCATATTCGGGTGCATTTTCCCATTTGCCGCTGTTCTTGCGTGCATGCCAGTCGTCTGTCCAGGCTTCGAAGCTTAAGATTTTAACGCCATTCAACCAATGCTCAACATGACCGTTGTCAAAAACAATTTTAGAATTGTTCCATTGACCAGCCGGGTTTACCTTCATCAATGTAGTGTCAGGTAAATACATAGCATAGTCAACACCTAATCTTTGCCAAGGCTCTAGTGGAGAGGGAAAGTTAGGTTCGTCAATAAGCTGATATTCCGGACCGGTTACGTAAGGTACACTATATTGTGGACGCTCAACTACGTGGTAAAGCATACCGCTGTTACCACCTTCAGAAAGTTTCCAATCCCAGCTTAGTTCGAAGTTTTCATATTGTTTGTCTGTAACAATATAACCATCCGAGTCACTACCTCCACCTTTGGCTTGTATGCAGCCGTCAACCACATGCCACGGAGCTTTTAATTCTGTCCCGTTATAGTCACGCCATCCATTCATGGTTTCGCCATCAAATAGCAAAACCCATCCTTCACTCTCTTCTTGGGCAGTCAGCGTATTATGCTTCTGTCCGCAAGAGGTGAGTAGTAGCACGGTCATTATAGCTACTGCTGTTACACTTAAAAAAAACTTTTTCATAACTTTTGATATTAAAATTAGTTGATTCTTTATTTATATTCATCCCAACTTTTGATGTGCAAGTCGTCAATCGACAACGTACAGAATGCTGTGATAAATGCACTCGCCAATCGAGCGTTTGTGACGAGTGGAATGTTCAGGTCGATGGCTGCACGGCGAATCTTATAGCCATTGGATAGTTCTCTGACGGTTAAGTCGCGAGGAATGTTCACCACCATGTCTATTTTACGTTCATGCAATAAATCGAGTGCCTGAGGAGCTTTTTCCGGTTCGCTAGGCCAATACACCAGCGTGTTAGGAACATCGTTCTCTTCTAAGAAGCGATGGGTTCCTCCGGTGGCAAATAGGTTGTATCCTTTTTCATGCAGCATACGTGCAGCCTCCAGCATATCCACTTTGTGTCGTGCAGTTCCGGTAGATAAGAGGATATTCTTTTGAGGGATTCTGTAACCTACGGATAACATACTTTTCAGAACAGCTTCTGACGTATCATCACCCAAACAGGCCACTTCGCCTGTAGATGCCATGTCAACTCCTAAAACCGGGTCGGCCTTTTGTAGACGGTTAAATGAAAACTGTGAGGCTTTGATGCCTACATAATCCAGGTCGAATTCGTTTTTAGAAAGCTTCTGTACGGGTAGCCCTAACATCACTCTGGTAGCTATGTCAATAAAGTTGATTTTGAGCACCTTGCTTACAAATGGGAAACTCCGTGATGCGCGCAGATTACATTCTATCACTTTGATAGCATTTCCTTTGGCAAGATATTGGATGTTAAATGGGCCGGAGATGTTTAGTTCTTTCGCAATCTGGCGGCTGATACGTTTGATGCGACGCATCGTTTCAACATATAATTTTTGAGCAGGGAACTGAATGGTTGCATCACCACTATGTACACCTGCAAACTCAATATGCTCGCTGATGGCATAAGCCATGATTTCACCCTTATCGGCTACTGCATCAAATTCAACCTCTTTGGCATTCTCTATAAATTGGCTGACTACTACCGGATGCTTTTTACTCACATTGGCTGCCAATTTTAGGAATCGTTCCAGCTCATCCTGATTAGAGCAGACATTCATGGCAGCACCGCTAAGTACATAGCTTGGGCGAACTAATACCGGATAGCCAACTTCGTCGACAAATGATTCAATCTCGTCCAGGCTAGTCAACTCTTTCCATCTGGGCTGATCTACATGGATGCGGTCCAGCATTGCAGAGAATTTATGGCGGTCTTCTGCATTGTCAATGCTTTTAGCAGATGTTCCTAACAGGTTTACCTGTTGCTCATCCAATCTTACAGCCAGGTTGTTAGGTATTTGTCCACCTGTTGATACAATTACGCCGTGTGGATTTTCCAATTCAATGATGTCCATGACTCGCTCGAAAGTCAATTCGTCAAAGTAGAGACGGTCGCACATGTCATAGTCGGTAGAGACGGTTTCCGGATTGTAGTTGATCATTACTGATCTCCATCCTTCTTTTCGTATGGTATTTAATGCTTGTACGCCAGACCAGTCAAACTCGACCGAGCTTCCAATTCGATAAGCACCTGAGCCTAACACAACCACCGATCGCTTATCACCTAGATAGTGAACATCATTTTCTGTACCGTTATACGTCAAATATAGATAGTTCGTTTGTGCCGGATATTCAGCAGCCAGCGTGTCAATTTGTTTAACGACCGGGCGAATGTTTCTTTCCTGACGTTCTTTACGGATGGTAATAACGGCTTTCTCGGTATCTTTCATATCGCCCTTATACAAGGCGCGAGCTATCTGGAAGTCAGAAAATCCTTGCTGTTTAGCGAGTAAGAGTAGTTCGTTAGGAAGTTTTTCAACCTCTGAATAGGTCTCCAGTTCATTGGCTGTGCGAACAATGTTGTGTAGCTTTTGGAGGAACCAACGATCTATTTTGGTCAGTTCATATATTTGGTCAATGGTATATCCGGCGCGGAACGCTTTGCTGATTACAAAAATCCGGCGATCTGTCGGCTCGTTAAGTGCTTTGTCAATGTCCGGTATTTGTAGCTCTTTGTTTTCTACAAAACCATGCATGCCTTGACCAATCATACGAAGTCCTTTTTGAATGACTTCTTCGAAAGTACGACCGATGGCCATCACTTCGCCTACCGACTTCATGCTGCTGCCCAGTTCGCGAGCTACACCATGGAATTTACCCAAGTCCCAACGCGGAATTTTACAGACAATATAGTCTAGTGCCGGTTCAAAAAAGGCACTGGTTGTTTTAGTAACCGCATTCTTTAGTTCAAACAAACCGTATCCTAATCCTATTTTGGCAGCAACAAAAGCTAGCGGATAGCCGGTAGCTTTAGATGCTAAAGCAGATGAACGACTCAAACGGGCATTTACTTCTATCACCCGGTAGTCTTCGCTGAACGGGTCAAAAGCAAATTGTACATTACATTCACCCACAATACCTACGTGGCGAACGATACGGATAGAAAGTTCGCGTAGCTTTTGAACTTCAGAATTCGTCAATGTCTGTGAAGGGGCAATTACGATACTCTCACCGGTATGAATCCCTAGAGGGTCGAAGTTTTCCATGTTACATACCGTGATACAGTTGTCATAACGGTCGCGTACCACTTCGTATTCTATTTCCTTCCACCCTTTCAGACTTTTTTCAACCAGGACTTGTGGAGAAAAAGAGAATGCTTTTTCAACCAATGAATCCAGCTCTTCTTCGTTGTCGCAAAAGCCGGACCCAAGTCCGCCTAAAGCATAAGCAGCACGAACAATGACCGGATAGCCTAAGCTTTTAGCTGCTTGACGAGCAGCTTCTTTTGTTTCTACCGCTTCACTGCTGATGGTTTTGACATTTATCTCATCCAGCTTTTTAACAAATAGTTCTCGGTCTTCTGTATCCATGATGGCTTGCACAGGAGTACCTAATACGTTTACATTGTATTTTTCGAGGATGCCAGTGCGATACAATTCAACTCCGCAGTTTAAGGCTGTTTGTCCGCCGAAAGCAAGCAGGATGCCCTGGGGTTTTTCTTTAGCGATTACTTTTTCAACAAAAAAGGGAGTTACGGGAAGGAAATAAACCTTGTCCGCTACTCCCTCCGATGTTTGTACGGTAGCTATATTTGGATTGATTAGTACGGTCGAAATACCTTCTTCCTTGAGTGCCTTCAAGGCTTGCGAGCCTGAATAGTCAAATTCACCGGCTTCTCCAATTTTTAAGGCTCCGGAGCCGAGCACCAATACTTTTTTTATATCTTCTTTGTTTATCATTCTCTGGCTGTCTTATAGTAATTCGGCAAATTTGTCAAAAATAAAGTCTGTATCAGTAGGTCCGCTGCAAGCTTCCGGATGGAATTGGGTAGAAAAGAAAGGTTTCGTCTTATGTTTTATACCTTCATTTGTTCCGTCGTTAATATTGATAAAGAAGGGTTCCCATTCATTCCCCAAGGTGCTGGTGTCTACAGCAAATCCGTGATTTTGTGAGGTGATGAAGCAGCGATTTGTTCCTACAAGTTGAACGGGTTGGTTTCCACTGCGGTGTCCATATTTCAGTTTGTATGTTTTAGCTCCTCCGGCTTTGGCTAGTAGTTGATTACCCATGCATATACCACAAATAGGTAAGTCTTTTTCCATGGCTTTACGTATGTTGACAACTGCCTCTTCACACATATCCGGGTTGCCTGGTCCGTTGGTTAAAAACAATCCATCGTATGTCAGTTGGTTAAAGTCATAATTCCAAGGAACACGAATGACCGAAAGGTTCCTTTTCAGTAAGCTTCGTATGATGTTTTCTTTCACTCCGCAGTCAAGTAGTACGACTTTCTTTTTCCCTTCGCCTTCACCATAGCGGATGACTTCTTTGCATGAAACCTGGTCAACTAAGTTGAGCGTGTTGGGGTCAATAAAATCAATCTCGTTTGGGTTGTCTAAAACGATTTTACCTTTCATGCTTCCCTTTTCACGGAGCAGCTTCGTGAGTGCTCGTGTATCTATACCATATAAGGCGGGTATGTCTTCTTGTTTTAACCAGCTTGATAGACTTTCTACAGCATTCCAATGGCTATATTCATGGCTATAGTCGCAAATAATCAATGCCTCTACATGAATTTTTGAACTTTCCATAAAGGAGGATAATCCGTGCTCGTCCAATGTGCGTGGAGGAACTCCGTAGTTCCCAACTAAAGGGAAGGTTAATGTTACGATTTGACCGGTGTATGAAGGGTCGGTTAAGCTTTCCGGATAACCCGTCATAGCTGTGTTGAACACTACTTCACCAGCTGCAGCGCGTTCGCTCCCGAAACATCGTCCGGTAAACTCGCTGCCATCGTCTAAAATCAATCTTGCTGTTCTTTCTACTTGCATACGTTTTTATAGTTATATCGCTAAAAATTCTTCTTCCATATAGGTTATAAAAGCTTTGTTTACTAGTCGTGTGCCTCCCGGTGTGGGGTAGTTGCCGGAGAAGTACCAATCGCCCGGATGATCCGGACATGAGGCGCGCAGTCCTTCTAATGTTTGGAAAACAAGCTGTATTTCTGCTTGTACACCTTTAGGCTTGAGTAGTTCAACAATCTTTTTAGAAATATCGTCCGTACATAGAGGGGCATATATCTCTTTTACGTAGTTAACGATATTTGTTTGTTCACCCGATAACTCTTGTGCCCGGGCTTTATGATAAGCTTCATTAATGATTCGGTGTAGTCCTTTTTCTTTGAGTAGTTCGATGGCTGCTCTAAAAGCAATAAACTCACTCATTCTGGACATATCTATGCCGTAATAATCCGGGTATCGGATTTGAGGAGAGGACGATACGATTACAATCTTTTTAGGATGTAGGCGGTCTAGTATACCTATAATGCTTTGTTTTAGCGTCGTTCCCCGAACGATACTGTCGTCTATTACGACCAGGTTGTCTTTATGCGGACGGATGCTTCCCCAGGTGATATCATATACGTGAGCCGCTAAGTCGTTTCGACTTTTCCCTTCAGCAATAAAAGTGCGTAGTTTGATGTCTTTGATAGCGACTTTTTCACTCCTGACGCGCATAGCTAAAATGTCATTCAGGTCTTTCTCTGTCAGTCGACCATTTTTCTCCCGTATCTTTTCAATCTTGACTTGGTTTAAGTAGTCGTCCATTCCTTGTATCATTCCAAAAGCAGCCACTTCAGCCGTGTTGGGAATAAACGAGAATACGGTATTTTTCAAGTCATAATCTACCGCTTTCAAGATAGGATGAACAAGGTTATAGCCCAGTTGTTTTCTTTCTTTATAAATATCCACATCACTTCCTCGTGAAAAATAGATACGTTCAAAAGAACAGGCTTTGTTTTCTTTAGGCTCGATGATTTGAGAAGTACGTATTTCTCCGGCCTTACTTACAAGTATTGCTTCTCCTCGTTTAAGTTCTACAATATCTTCGGCTGCTACATTCATGACCGTCTGAATAACAGGGCGCTCAGATGCCAATACCATAATCTCATCATCAGTATAGTAGAAAGCCGGGCGAATACCCCAAGGGTCTCTAACGGCAAACGACTCTCCACTTCCGGAAATACCACAGATGACGTATCCGCCATCCCAAGTGTTTGCCGTACGTTTTAGTACGTTCTCCATCTGGATACGGTTTTCTATATTGGTGGTGATGTCCATGCCTTTCAGTCCTTCGGCTTCGCATTGCTCATACAGGTGTTCTACTTCCCGATCTAATCGATGCCCAAACTGCTCCAGCATGATGTAAGTATCAACAAAACGTCTGGGATGTTGACCGATAGAGGTGATGTCATTGAAAACCTCTTCCATGTTTGTGAGGTTGAAGTTTCCACAGAGCGCAATGTTTTTTGCCCGCCAGTTATTTCTACGTAAGAACGGATGTATATAAGCAAGACCGGACTTTCCGGTTGTGCTGTATCGTAAATGACCCATATATAATTCTCCGGCAAAAGGGAGATTCCCTTTTACATATGTAGGGTCTTCTAATAATTTAGGGGGGATGTTCGCGTAATGTCCTTGAACTGCATCAAATATATCTGTAATTGCATCGGTTCCTAAGGCGCGCTCTCTAAACATATACTCCTCTCCGGGATTGGCTTGAAGTTTAACACAGGCTAGACCAGCTCCTTCTTGTCCACGGTTGTGTTGTTTTTCCATCAACAAATAGAGCTTATTGAGCGCATATTTCCAAGTACCGTATTTTTCATGATAGTACTCCAAGGGTTTCAAGAGCCTTATCATTGCTACACCGCACTCATGCTTAAGTTGTTCCATTAATTTAGGTGGCTTGTTTATTATTGTGATGCAAAGATAATTACAAATCTATAAACCCCGAAATGAATTGTTGTAAAATACAAAGCTAGTCTGTGTGGAAAATCTTTACAGATGCTTGCTTAGTATGCGTAGTCCCTCTTCCAGTTTTTCCTCAGTAAGTGAGGCATATCCTAGGCGTATACCTGTAATCGTTTTGTCAAAACTAAATCTTTCCGGCGTGTAAAAGCTAACATATTTGGCATTTACTTGTTTTTTAACGTGTGCTAAATTGACCGCTTGTATGGGTTGAACCCAAAAAGCCAGTCCCCCATCCGGTTTTCTATAGGTCACTTTATCTTTCATATAATAATCAAGCAGTTCTGAGAAATAGTCTCTTTTTTTCTCATAATAGCTCAACATTCTTTTTCGATGCCTGCGTATATCACCTGATAAAATCAGCTCAAGTATTGATAGCTCCATAATCGTATCACCTTGTCGGTCGACGATTCTCCGTAAGTCGGCTATTTGTGCGATAAACTGAGGTGAGCTGACGATATATCCGATGCGTACAGCCGGAGCAATCAATTTACTCAGTGTGCCGATATACACATAGTTTTCAGCTTCTTCATGAGCCGATATCGGCATAACCGGACGTTGAGTAAAGTGATATTCATTGTCGTAGTCGTCTTCTATAAGGGTGAAGTTGTATGTATTAGAAAGCTCAATCAGTCGTAGTCTGCGGGCTAGGCTTAGCGTGACGGTAGTAGGATATTGATGGTGTGGGGTCAGGTAAATAGCCTTAATCGTTTCTTTTTTTAATACTTCTTCTACTTGCTGAATGTTAATTCCATCCTGATCTACAGCAATAGGTATTAGCGTTGCCCCTGCATGTTCAAAGGTTTCCCAAGCTGCTTTGAATCCGGGATTTTCAACCAACACTAAATCTCCCTTTTTAAATAGGCAGTGGGCTGTAAGAAAAAATGCCATTTGACTACCTCGGGTGATGCATATATCCGATAGGGAAGTGCTCATGCCGCGATTGTCATTGAGCATGGACGAAATAGTTTCTCTAAATCGTTCATCACCCAGCTCACTGGTTAGGTTCATGATTTGCCAACGCCCTTTTCGAGTAAATATCCGGCGATAGGCACGTGCCAGCTCTTCCATCGGAGTGCAGCTTGCATCCGGCAAGCCATCGTCAAAGAATATGACATCGTTACTGATTTGCTCTATGTGCTTTTTATGAGCTTCTTTCTTTTTAGTACCTCCTGTTATTAAAACTTTGTCTGAAACATAGATTCGTTTACGCTCTTCAGAGATGAGCCATCCTTCATTGATTAGTACATCCAGTGCGCGTACCAAGGTGTTCCTGTTGACGGCTAGTTTCGTAGCCAATACTCGTGTGCCGGGCAGTGTGGTATTCGCTTTTAACACGCCTTTTTTTATTAACTGAATAATTCCGTCAGCAATCTGTATATATACAGCCTTTCTATTGGATTTATCAATCTTTATTTTTAGCAACCATGCTTCTGTCATCTGGACTATCTCTATTTGTTGTTTCTGCACCACAAATATAGTCCAATTCTATTATATGTTTGTAGTAACAATGTAGAATGAATAATAAAATCAATGCAAAATGGAAACAAAAAACAAACCAACTGAAATGAATAAAGACTTAGCGTTTACGCTGAAAGGTGGAGTGATAATGGACGTTTCGTCGCCTGAACAAGCACATATTGCTGAAGAAGCCGGTGCTGTTGCGGTGATGGCCTTAGAGCGTATCCCCGCAGATATTCGTGCCGTAGGGGGAGTGTCGCGGATGAGTGACCCCAAGATGATACAGGGAATTCAAAAGGTAGTAAAAATTCCGGTCATGGCTAAGATTCGTATCGGTCACTTTGTGGAAGCTCAAATATTAGAGGCTATTCACATTGACTATATTGATGAAAGCGAAGTGTTATCGCCTGCCGATGACAAGTATCATGTGAATAAGCATAAATTTAACGTGCCGTTTGTTTGTGGCGCTAAGAATCTGGGTGAAGCTCTTCGTCGTATAACTGAAGGGGCTTCTATGATACGCACCAAAGGCGAACCCGGAACGGGTGATGTGATACAAGCTGTGAGACATATGCGTGCTATGACTTCCGAAATCAAACGCATACAAGGTATGGACGCAGATGAGCTCTACTATGCAGCGAAAGAGATGCAAGTATCCTATGCTTTACTAAAGGGTGTACATGATAATGGTCGCCTGCCCGTCGTGAATTTTGCTGCCGGCGGAGTAGCAACCCCAGCCGACGCTGCCTTGATGATGCAATTAGGTGCTGAAGGGGTGTTCGTAGGCTCCGGCATCTTTAAATCCGGTGATCCGGTGAAAAGAGCCAAAGCCATTGTGCAAGCAGTGAAACATTATAATGATCCGCAAGTGTTGGCTGAGATTTCTGCTGACCTGGGTGAAGCCATGGTTGGGATTAATGAAAGTGAAATAGAAATATTAATGGCAGAAAGAGGTATTTAAGCATTCAGCAGACTTTATTTCTTTATTTTCTCCATGATGTAAAGACAAGCAGGTCTAAACACCGTTCCATGATCGAACCCTTGAAATTCAAGTAGTTCTACTTGTTTGCTTTGTTTAGACTTTAATATGGCAGCCAGGTGTGCATTTTCTTCATATCTGGCTGTCATTTCTAATTGTCTGTCTCCTGAAATAAGATATATCGGAGCAGTTAGTTTGCGAGCCTGATTAAGTGGGGCTAAGCTGTCTACCAAAGGAATATCATTGGGTAACCCCCGTTCCTTGCGTATGGTATAATGCGTGTTGGTTTGTCCGCTAACCGGGAAAAGTGCTTTGATACGGTCTGCATCAATCCCATGTTTATTCAGGTAAGTTTTGTCTAGCCCAACCATCAATGTTAGGTAACCACCTGCCGAATGTCCGGCTATATAGATACGTGAAGGGTCTCCGCCATAGTTTTCAATATGATTGAAAACCCAAGCAACCGCTTCTGCCGCATCCTCAATGTATGCAGGCGATTGAGCGCGAGGACTTAATCGATAGTTAACGCCTACGATTGCCACCCCTTTCTGCTTAAAATCTTCGGGTATTTCCTTGCTGCCTCCTTCCAGTCCACCTCCATGAAACCAGACAATCGTCGGAAACCCTTTAAGATTTTCAGGATAATAAAAATCGACCTTGCAGCGTTCATTGCGGTATGCATCCGTTTCGGTGTTACTGATGTAGGAGAGATCTTTTAGCGTGTTGTACTTGGTTGTTTCATCTTTTTGCGCAAAGAGAGCAAGTGATAAACTCAAACATATCAGGGTAAATAGCGTCTTCTTCATATAATTTCTTATTGATGCCAACGGTAAGATGCTACCGCTTTGGCGGGTATTGTGTGATTGAATTGTTTTTTTGCATCACCCACGTGTATGGTTTTTTCACCATCTGATTCATTCAAAACAACGAATGCATAACTTCCGTCCGGATTGATGAAGGCTGCATATATCAACCCTTCAGCGGGCGATTCTTTAGTGCCAATGCGCACAGCACCCGGTTTGACAACTGTTGAAAGATGGCTAATCAGATAATAATGTGAGTTGCGGGTGATAGTTTTGAAATCATCCCGATCAATGTCTACTGCTCCGTAACACGTCTGGCAGCCCCCGTCTCTGTTAGGTCCCCGCTCGCTGTCAAGCATCAAGTTCCAAACAATAACAGCTTTACACCAATTATTGACCGTTCCTAGAGCCACCTCGCGCATATCGTCTATCAGCCTTTTCTCTATATTTTGACCATCATTCCAGGTTCCGATAGAAGTTTCGGTAAATATCAATTCTTTGTCCGGAGCATGGGTTTGAATGTCCAGTAACTCATCTTTATTACCTCCATAATTATGATAGGCTGACCCGGTTGCAAAGGCAGCTGCTTCCCGATCTTCATAAATACGCAAGGGATAGTCATTTTGATCTTCCATCCGGTCATAATTGTAGTTATGGTCAAAGAGGTAGAGCTTGGCTTTTAATCCGGCTGCTTTCAGTTGAGGACCTAATGCCGTTTTAACAAAGTCACGCTGCTCTTCCCACCCCATAAACAGGGAGGCGGAGTTCCCACGGTTCAAAGGCTCATTCTGTGGTGTAATGGCGTAGATGGGTATACCTTTTTCTTCCATAGCCTCTATCCATTTCACGAAATAAGTAGCATAATCTTGATAAAAAACCGGATTGAGTTGACCACTCGTCCACGATTCAAAAGGTTGTAGGTCTTTTAGGTTGTTAACCTTCATCCATCGGGGGCACGTCCAGGGCGAACCAAGTATGCGTAGAGTAGGCTGGATAGCCAATATTTCTTTTAGTATGGGTATCACATAGTTGAGTTCTTCTTCCTGTAGAGCGAAATTCTCTATTCCCGGTTTGTCGCAACAGGTATATTCACTGAGCGAAAAGTCAGAGCAACCAATCGAAATGCGTACATAGCTGTGTCCGAATCCTTTTGTTTCAGAGAACGTTTCTTCTAAGAAGCGCTTCCTGTCTGCTTCTTCCATTTGAAGCAAGTTAAAGCAAGTTGATCCGGTAACGGCTGCCCCGAAACCATCCATGGATTGGTAGCGCATATCGGGGTTTAGTTGTATATGCAGCGTTGCTTTATCGTTAGAAGTGGATAGTTTAAATGTTTGTTTCGTTAAGTCAAGTGTTCGGTCGTTGGTTGTAACGTAGGCAATCACTTGTCCTTTTTTAGGCAATGTAGATGATTCTTTTTTAGGTGTCGAGCAGCTTACTGCTAACAGTGCGCATAAAAAGAACAAGGTGGATAGGGATAGCTTTTTCATTCTTCAATGTAGATTTTGATTCTACACAAAGATACGATTCATTCAATATAAACGATGGTTTTTGCAACCTATCGTTGGGTTAAACCATTAGTATGACTGCCAGAGAGAATACGGATATGAAAA
>CAZSWS010000062.1:0-18676 GCA_964610765.1 uncultured Parabacteroides sp. | reverse complement strand
ACTTCAAGGTCAGTATTGAAGAGCATCTTTTGCTAAAAAACAAGGCAAGGCAATCAGGCTTAGTAATTAATGACTTTGTGAGAAGAAGTATAAACAATTGTACCGTTTTACAAAGGCTGACAGTAGAACAGCTTGAGTACTTGAAGCAGCTTATGGGCATGGCAAATAATATTAATCAGATAACAAGAAAAGCAAATACACACGGTTTTGAACCTGTGATAGAGGAGTATTTATACTTGGCTGATAGAATAGATAGTTTAATAAAACACATACAAGATGGTGGCAAAAATAACTAAAGGAAATGATTTTAGAGGAGCGGTAAACTATATCATGGATGACAAAAAAAGAGCTGTTCTGATAGATTTTGAAGGTGTGCGAGTGAAAAACAAGGATAGCATTATCAGCAGCTTTAATTTGCAAAACTCTTTAAATCCTGAGACACCTAATTCGGTTTATCATATTTCGTTGAACTTTTCCACTAAGGATAAGTCCGTTCTTAATGGTGAAAAAATGGCGCAAATTGCCAGAGAATATATGAAAGAAATGGGGTTTGTAAATACCCAGTATATAATAGTAAGGCATTTTGACAGGGAGCATCCACACATACATTTATGTATCAATCGGATTGACAACGAGGGGAAAGCTATATCTGATAGATATGACAGGAATAGAAGTGTGAAAGCATGTAAACTTCTTACAGAAAAACACAGTTTACACTTTGCTAATGGAAAAGATGATGTAAAACGTGATCGATTAAAGGGGGCAGCCAAAGTTAAATATGAAATTTACGATGCACTTGTAGACATTGTTCCTCGTGTTAAAAACTGGAGCGAACTGGAGAAACAGTTAGCAGAGCAAGGAATTAGCTTGACTTTTAAATATCGTGGTAAAACAAGTGATATTCAAGGCGTTGTTTTCTCCAAGGATAATTACCACTTCACAGGCTCAAAGGTTGATAGGAAGTTTAGTTATTCAAAAATAAATCAGCAATTCGAGCAAGAGGAGTATAGTAGAGGATTGGGAAGCGCACAGTTTGTCGATGATAGAAGAGACGATAGGCAAACCCTGCTAAAAACAGGACAAGAACTGCTTTCAATCCTATCTTCTGGTGAGGATGAAAGTGTAGGAGAGCAGGAAAATAAAAGAAATATTCAGAAAAAACGAAAAGGAATTAGACGTTAAACATTAGAACAATAAAGCTATGGATGAAAATTTTAATTTAAACGTGATTTATGAGCTTTTTGACGAGCTTAAACAGGAACTGGCTTTAATAGCAAAAAAAGAAGTAACAGTAGAACAACCTGAAATTACTGTAGACCTTAGTCCTATCGAAGAGAAAATAAAATCTCTTGAGACTTTGCTAGAGGAAATGAGAACGAAAGATAGCAGTAAAACCATACTACGATCAATTGAGGGAATAAATAGTTCTGTTACTCAACTAAGGCAACAAGTAGCGGACATTGAAATTCCTAATTTACAGCCGAATTTTGCAAAACTAGAGCAGGAAGTAGCTAAACGAGATAAAAATATAAAAAAAGCCATATTCGCTTTTGATACCGATAGCCCTTACTATGTTATTACTTATTTCTTATTTATCATAGGATTTGGCATTGCATTATATTTCAACGGACGGCAGTACCAAAATAACTTAAGACTTCATGATACTAAGTTAAAGTATGATTTTATTTTCATGCATGGTGGAACAGACGAAGGTACATTATTATGGCTTGAAGATGTCTTTGGTGCAAATGGAGATAAGGAAACCAAGAAAAAAATAAAGAAAGCAGTAAAAGAGTTTGAGGTGTTTGTCAGTGACATGGATTACAAGAATGCACGACTAAAGCTCAAAGAGAAGGAAAAAGCTGCTAAAAAATAGTTTTATAAAGAGAGCCATAAGATTTTGAATGGCTCTCTTTTTTACTTTGCGAAAGTAAAATGCTGAAAAATAATCATTTACACATCTACGTGAAACTCTAAATGCTCGTAATTATCAAAATCAAAGAGCTTGACTTTGTTGCAGTTAATTAGGGAATTTCTACGAAGTTCTTCCATGGAAAGAATTACTTGGAATGACTCAAACAGGCTATTTAGCTCGTCTGTGCTCAATTCTACCTCTTTGCCCTCATACTTTTTGGACAGGTACAGCGTGTAAGCGAACATGAAAACGCTGTACTGTTCTTTAATATCACTTTCATCTTTCACAGCCCAAAGGTTTAATAAGTCGTCAGAGAGCATATCCGTTGTCATGTCTAAATTCTGAGTAATGAACTCACTGCTTTTTGACAAAGCATCATTTTTTTTATTTACCATAGCATTTTGATTTAATGTTCTGTTTCTATAAAGATTTCTAAGACTTTAGTTCCATCGGCAGAGAACAAGAATTTCTTATCTATCATTTCTTGATTTGCCTTCGTATGTAGGTTGGTGAATTTAAAAGAAGCAGTTGCCAATTTTGCCAAAACTTCATTTTCATTCCGACCATTGTATTTGTCTAAGTATGAGGGATGCCATTGCTCCAAAACTTCAAGAGCAGCTTGGTTATTTTTGATTTGACTTTTGTTCTCAGTCATCAACATCTCATCAACAATATCCTTATTTTCTTTTGCCTCTCTTTCGTCTAGTTTTTTTTGATAATATGCGATAGTGCTTTCAGCACTGGCTTGATGTTTTCTTTTTTCATCGTTGAATTTCTTTTGGTAATAGTCAATACTGTCTTTTACCGTAATATCAACTACTTCCATTGCAGTAAACTTGATTTTGAGATCAGTACGGATTCCATCCGTGTTTTCTAAAGCTTCAAGAAGGACTTTCTTCATCTCTCTGTCAGATTGTGATGTGCAGCTTGCCAATACGAAACAGCAGGCTACGGCTATCAATAGATGTTTCATAATCGAGGTTTATTATTCTGAGTATTGAACAATACTAAAATTAGCAGTAGTATAATCGAATGTAAAGGATTGAGATTTCTTTAATTTGCCGTTGACAAATATCTCTATTTTAGTATCAAAAGTCATTTTCGATTCATCTTCTACTTCTGCTTCCTCAAGAATAAGAGGGTTTTCTAGCACTTGAATATCCACTTTGCGCAGCTTGATTTCAGCCTCATACCTGTCGGTCAGTATCGAATGCCTTTTATACAGGAGCAAGTTGGTTTCATCGGGAACGATAAGGTCAAAATCTTTTTCGTTAAATAAATGATTTTCCTTATCATTTTTAAGGGTAAATACGGTATTCAGCCAGAACTTAGAAAGGTCATTAGATTCTCTGGTAATAACGATTTTAACCGTTTTAAAGTCCTTAGTAGAAGGTTGTTCATCCTCATTATCACCATCACTACATGAAAAGAGGACAAGTGTAAACATCAATAAGTAAAATACTTTTCTCATAACTTCTTATTTTATTAATTAATAGTCGATTAGTTATAAAAGCACTTCACATAACCACAAAAAAAGAGCGTGGAACTTGCTCGGATCGTAGAAGAGGTACTGGAATACCCGAAAAACGAAACAAGGCAAGCCCACGCCTTAAACGGCATGAGCATTGCACAGTTCCCTCGTTTTTCTAAAAATTTCCAGTTTTCTTCTACAAGGTATATGTGAACGCTAATGTATATTCTTTGATGCGACGCTTCGCATTGCTTTATCTAGAAGCAAAGATAAATAAAGAGAATCAAAATGCTAGTATATTTATTATTTTAATAGTTGTTCTTGCAAATTGTATCAAAACATGATAAAATAATTCATTGTTCAATTTTTTTTTTATCTTTGGACATAAAACGTCAAGACAGTTATATGAAAACTCTAATAACAATAGGATCTAAAATCAGAGCATTGAGAGAAAAATCAGAAATGCCTTTAAGAAGGCTGGCTTCTTTATTGGATATAGATCAATCAACACTTAGTAAAATTGAAAGAGATGAACGAAAAGCTAGCTTGAGTATTATTGAAAATGTGGCGAATATATTTAATTTTGATAAAAGTGAACTGCTTATTATTTATTTCAGTGATTTAATATCATGTGAGATAGAAAAAGAGAATAACTATATTGATATTCTCAAAATTGCAAGAAAAAAGATTGAATATAAGCGCTCCCTCAAAATTACAAGTGTTAAATGAATCATTTACTAAATCAACTCCTCAAACTTGAAGAGCAATTAATAATTCGTTTTGCTCAAAATGAACGTAAAACAATAAATCCAATAGAACCTTTTTCTGATAAAGAAATAGAAAACATCAATAAGAATTTACACCTAACATCAGATGAGAATATCGCATTTAAAGCGCATAAAGTTATTGTTAGTTCATTGATATATAAATACCTATATGGCTTATATCCGAATTCTATTGATTTGTTTGAAAATCTTTTTTCTTTCGAAAAAGACGATGAACGATTTGATGGTATTTTATTAATAGATATTCCACATTTACTTGAAGACTTCCATGTTGTTTTTTTGAATTCTCAATTTTTAATTAAACAAAATCAATTAAGAAGGATTAAATCTAAACATTATTTGAAAGAATATGGTGCAGTATATACCCACTCTTCTATAACGAGAGAAATAGTATCAGTAAGTGTTAAAAATGCAATAAATACTGATGGAGTTGATGACCTTAGGTGCTTAGACTTTGCATGTGGTACGGGGCGCTTTTATTTTGAGGCTATACATATATTGCAAAAAGAATATAATTTGTCGCTAAAAGACATTATATGTAAGCATCTTTTTGCAATAGATATTGATGAAGTAGCTTTATCTATTTTAAGATTAAAAGTTGTTTCGATGTTAGATAATATAGATAGAGAAATAGCAGAGGCTCTTACTACTAATATTCTTTATAGGAATGGGTTGATACCAAATACTACTTTACTTTCAGAATTTAACAATTGTATAGATTTACAGATAGACTTTCAGACTGCCATAAGTAATGGAGGGTTTAATGCAATATTCTCTAATCCCCCATACTATTTATTAAAAGCTAATAAGGACAACGATTTATCCAAAGTAGATCATTTTAAGATACTTCAAAATAAGATTAAACGAGAAATAACTTTTTTTAAAAACTCGAACTTTTACCATTATTCTATTGAAGGGATGCTTAATTATTATAAACTATCGATAGAAATGATTTTAAATCTTACCAAACCCAAGGGGCAAATAGGAATAATTTGCCCAGCATCTATCTTTGGTGATATGTCGTCTAGTAAACTGAGAAAACATTTATTGTCTAATAATAAGCTTAAATTTATTAGATATTATCCTGAGAAAGCTGACTTGTTTAACAATATAGCTCAATCTACTGTGATTTTTTATCTAGAAAAAGGAGGGATAACAGATAATGTAGAAATTGAATTTAAAGAAGATCTATTTACTATTTCTTATGCTACAATCCTAAGCTTATTTAGAAAGAATCTTGAAATTCCATTAATTGATAAAATAGGGTGGAACATTCTACTAAAACTAAATAAACACCAACGCTTAAAAAATATTTCTTTTCTGAGGAATAGGAGAGGCGAATTAGATTTATCTCTTTATAAAGACTGTATTATGAAAGATCAACGAAGCGATTATAGATTGGTTAGAGGAAATATGATCAGCATAAATGGTATTGTTGATAAAAACAATGAGTGTGTAGATATTGATGTGTTTTTAAATAAAAAATCAGATGATTATAAAAGTAATGATTTTAATAAAAAACGTTTAATTTGTCAACAAATATCCAATATTGATCTCGAAAAAAGACTAAGATTTGTTTACTCAAACGAGAAAGATATAATTGGCAATTCATGTAACTATATAACATCTTTAAGAAGTTCTGAGGATTTGGATAAACTATTCTATCTATTGAATAGTAAGTTGCTAAACTGGCGGTTCAAGGTGACTAGTAGCAATAATCATGTTAACAATTATGAGTTGGACGATCTGCCTATAATTGATTTAGAAAGTATTCACGTAGATATGTTCAATAAAGACATTGATGAGAATGAAATCATTATATGTCGACTATATGGATTGAATCAAGAAGAAATTAATTACATATTACAAAAATAAGCAAGTATTGAAAAAATGAAATCTTTATATAATCATATCTCTCCTAGGCTAAGTGACTTGGAATGGAATATGGCTAAGCATATCCCAGAAGGAGGGAATTGGCAAGATATTCCTCCTAGTATTCCTTCTAAACGATTGGAACAAATTAGAAAATCAGGAGGAAGGACAACCTACTATGGTAGGTTGAAAAGAAACCAACCTTCATTTACAATAACTACTTACTTCAATAGACTAGGGAATAGTAGTAATTTGCATCCTGAGCAACAGAGGATGATATCGATAAGAGAAGGTGCTAGACTACAATCCTTTAAAGATAATTATATATTTTATGGTAGCAAAACATCTCAGTATAAGCAAATAGGGAATGCCGTCCCTCCACTTTTGGCGAGAGCAGTCGCTGAGTCTATAAAACCGTATTTGAGCAATTTTTCTTTTATAGATTTGTTTGCTGGCGCTGGAGGAATGTCAGAAGGCTTCTTGATGGAGGACTTTGAATTGTTAGGGGCTAATGAGATAGATAAAAGTATTTTTGAAACGTATATTAATAATCATCAGTCTTTTACTGATAAGAAGAACTTGATATTAGGTAATGTTACCGAAGATTCTATAAAACAAGAAATTATATCTGTTTCTCAACAAGTAAAACAGGTGGGAGTCGTAGTGGGGGGACCTCCATGTCAAGGTTTCTCTCATGCAGGATGGAGAAACCCTGAAGATTCGAGAAATCAATTATTTAAAGATTTTGTTGAGTTAGTTGATAAAATAAAACCTGAAGCGTTTGTGATGGAGAACGTATTAGGAATATTGACTATGAGAAATGGAGAAGCTATAAAAGAAATAAAAGAGTCTTTTGAACAGCTAGGATATTATGTTAACAAACCATTGAAATTAAATGCAGAGGACTTTGGCGTACCTCAAAAAAGACGAAGAGTATTTATAGTAGGCACACGTAAAAAGGTGGACATCAAGTTTCCTACTCCTCTATTTAATGCGGAAATTAAGCCTCTTTTCACAACAGTTCAAGATGCAATATGGGGACTCCCTCCATTATCTACAGAGTCTGGCGAATTTAAGGTAGAATGTAAATATACGTCAACCTCTCCCTATGAAGCTCTCATGATGGGAGAGATTAATTTCAAAACTTTCTACACAATGGTGAAATAGAAATTTTACAATTCAACAAACTTACTTAAGTTTTCAAGTGTAAGATGTAGTTGCTTTTTAGCTTCTGCATCTTTTTTGTTGTTTAATAGCTCTAATATTGATGACACATCTTTATCGATTTCTTTACTATCCCATTTCTTGTTATTTCTGTTTTTCTTATCTTGATAGGTAACAAGTGACTCAAAAGCTTTTCTTTCATATCTTTTAGCATTATTCTCCTGATTTTTTCCTCTTCGTTCCATTTGTTTTACATCCTTATAAGTGCCTTCTTCCGAATTAAAACCAATAAATTCATAGTCGTAGTATGAATATTCAGGATTGAGGAATTGCATTAGAAAATCTTTATGCCCTTCTTCGTAAATCATTGATAGTATAATTAATACATGATGTAGATTGGTTCGCATCAACGTACTTAGTGCCTTAGCATCAGTATCACTTTTTACTTCGTTTTTCAATTTGTCCCAAATATACTTAGAATGCCATGTGATAACTTCCTCACCAGCTTTTTCATCTGCAATAAGTACTTGAACATCTTTCAAAGACATTCTATTCCCTTTAGATGAATTTTCAGACTGAGTCATAGGTCTAAATTTTGCTCTATGTGCAAACCCTAGTGACATTGGCCCGATATGATCGGGGCTTACACCATGCTTTGTAAATGTGGCATAGAGTCTATCAGCTTGCTTCCAATCACCTCCAGACCACATTTCGTAGACTCTTCGGTCTTGTGTATATCGTTTGAGATTATCTTTATTCCTTCCTGTGTCAATAATATCTCTAATGTCTGCATTATAAGAATGATACCCATCTAAACGGTCGGGAGAATTGCTCATTACTCCAGGAGAAACATATGGACTTTTCTCTATCTCAATATACCCATTTTGTAATATCTGCAACAATTCATCCAAACTTTCAGGTTGCTTCTTGATTCCCATTACCTCACAAAAGTCTTGGCAGTTGTCTATTTCATATAAATACGTTGCAACTTCAAGAATGTCTTTATCGTAATACTTTAGTTCTTCGCTATATTGACTGTTTAACATATCTACTCTACTAGGTGCTGGATATCTATATTCAATGCTTAGTTCTTTTCCTGTGAATAAACAGGTGTGTTTTTTAGTTGGATGATTTTTAAAAGCAACCTTTTGGCGTATTCCAGAATCCATTACATGGTTTGCTTTTATTCCCAAGGAAACTCTTTTCTTTTCCCAAAAAGCAATTCGTTTTTTTCCTAAATCTGTATCTTTTGTTGTTACCCAACTAATTTTTCCTTCTCCATTCCTAGTTATTGGCATTCCCTTAAAATTAGGGCTTTTTACAATATCTTCTTGATATTGTAAGCCCTCAGGATGTGGAAATAATATATCAGCAGTAAATCTTGGTAGTTTCGTCGCATCATCTTCACTAATTATTTCCTTATAGGTTTCATAGAGAAAGGCTAGATAAAATATATCTACTGCTAGAGGTGTTTTGGCTTGCTCTATTTCTTTAATAAAGTTGACGTCAACATCATCTATATCTTCCAGCATTTTATCTGTAATCTTAAAGTCTGTCCTAATTTGTTTTAAAACTTCAGGTTTATAATTTGTAATTGGAATTTCTTTTCTCATGATTATTTATTAAAAATTGACCAAGTCAGTTATGGGAATATCTAGTGCTATTGCTAGTTGTTCTATTACTGTGATAGAAACATTTCTAAGTCCCCTTTCAATGCTAGAAATATATGTCCTGTCTAGGTTGGCTTTGAATGCCAAATCTTCCTGAGAGATATTTGCTTCCACTCTTAGCTCTCTTACTCTTTTGCCAAATTTTTGTTGTATATTCATTAAGCAATAATAATAGAATGATGCGTATCGTACAACGGACTATCGTCTACATTTTTTGTGTGATTTGTTTAACTCAATTATGTTGGGGATAGCTTTTATATATTCAAGAATTAATAGAATAGATTAAGGAACGAGGGTTCGACACCCTTATAGTGTTAAATAATTTGAATTTTAAATATTTCAACTAAGTCCTTAGATCTGTTACATATTGCGTTACATTTAGTTTTTAACTCACATATAATCATGTGTATATATAGACTCTCCAGCTCCACTTTTTAGATATTAGGAAATCTAATAAAAACCTAAAAGACCTATTAATCAGCATTGTAGTTGATTGGTAGGTCTTTTTTTAGTTGCACTCAGTATTTTGCGTATATTTGAGCCGAATAGCGTAAATGATTGGCTCATGAGGTATATTCCGGCGATACTATGCCAGTGATTCCTGCTATAATAATGAAGACGAGTGGGTTTACAAGTAAAAATGCCTTATTACTCTTAATTTATTAGAGTGTCTTATAATAGATTGACAGGATTTATAATAAATACTAACAAGAACTGATGGATTTATATTCATCGGTTTATTGTTTTAGCCGTAAAGGTAAAACGTTAAGAAGAAAGATAAGAGACGAGCTTCACTAATGCTTTACCTTTTATCTCTTTAAGGTGAGTATTTCATTGATAAGGCTTTGGAGTCGCTCGTAACCATTTTTTACTGAAGTGTATTTCCAGCCATACCACAAGTTATCAGATTTATCTAATTTCTGGTTTTCAATAACGTTGGCTAACATTGGAGGAATTGAGTGCTTAGAGTTAGTAACAAAATGCCGACTAATACCCAGATAGATGGTAGGCTTATTAACGTCATTCACTTCAATCATAGCAACAAATTTCATCTTCTCTATCGAAAATTCTACGCCAAGATTAATGCAGTTATTATCTCGTTCAAAATTGTCTTCAACAATTACCAAACCAGTCTGTTCATTTTTAAGCATAAACTTCCACTTGGTGAATTGCTCTATCATAATTTGCTTGTTATATTCAGTTCTTAGTAAATCAATTTGGGTTATAGCATTCTCTAATTCTACTTTCTTGTCAGATAAAATTTTAATGGCTTCTTCAGGTTGTTTATCGAACAAGCCTATCTCTTTTTTTATAAATTCTTGTAAATTCATATTCATCTCTTTGTTTATTTTTCTTAAACTAAAAACGCCCTCCAAATAGTCAATATATTGCTCTATAGCACTTCGTAAATATAAGTCTTTATTGGAGATACTTGGTAATATTTCATTTTTCAACCAAGGATAAATCTTTTCTCTGTATGATAAAGAACAATATCTTGATGAAAATTCATCTTTATATGAATGCCCATTCTTGCCTACCCAGCATTGACTTTGGGGCTCTCTTGAAGTTCTTGGGGTATAAACTACAAAAATCTCTTTCAGGGGTCTACTATAGTTTTCATGTATGGTTTCTATGTATCTTGCTAATTGTCCACCTCTATCTGTGTTTTGGTCTATAGCTTTATCTGTTACTTTATTTTCTATGACTACCACATATTTCTTGTCGAATATAGGAATATCAATTCGTCCACATGAATCTACCTTCTCAATTTTTGGTTTCACTATTTTTAGGTCAAAATCACACAAATCTATTAAGAATCTTTCAAGAAAAGGGTATGTGTCATTTTCTTTATAGCGTAATAGTTTAGCTAATATGCGACTATGTGCATTCTCGTCAGCATGTAATTCGTCAATCAAATTGATATGGTAGGGTAGGCGTGATTTTTCCAGCTCATAAACTTTAGTAAAACTTGATAGAAGACTCATTAGTTCTTTAAAGTTGAGTCTGTTTTCAAGAACAATAGCATCACTAAACTTAAACGCATATTTAATTTTTTCAACTTCCATACTTTATTTTTGAAGATATAATACTAACATAGTACTATTGTCTTATTAAATTGAAGACTATTAAAGAGTAATATAAAACTGATGATTAGGGGCAAGCTACATTCTTATAACCTTTGGGTTCTCCTCAGTGTTTTTGACCTTTAAAACCTAAAGTTCTGTAAGGATATTCTACATAGCAGAAAAAGACAATTTGGTTTGATTTTATATAAAACCCCAATTAAATATAAAATTCATAGTTTCTTTGTTTTAGAATTAAAGAACGAATATAATAAAAATATTAAGAGGATTATTATTAAACAATGGATTCAAATTCAAAACATAATGTAGATAATGTGTGATAGTAAGATTAAAGGACTTGTTTTTGGTCAAGCAATAGGGGATGCTTTAGGGCTTGCGTCAGAGTTTATGACTAAGGACGAAGTTAATTTCTATTATCCAAGTGGGATTAGCTCTTTTGAGGATATTATAGAAGATGGACATCGCAGTAGATGGAAGAAGGGAGACTGGACAGACGATACTGATCTAATGCTTTGTATATTAGATAGTATTTCTGCAAATAACGCAATAGATTTAGAAGATATTGCTAAACGATTTGTTGATTGGAAGCAAACTAATGGCATGGGTATTGGTCGACATACTTTGAATGTTTTATCTATCGGAGATTATGTTAAAAATCCTTTTAAAGTCTCAGAACTCTTTTGGAATATTTCAAGAAAACAAGTCGCAGGTAATGGTGGTATTATGCGTACTGCTGTTTTAGGCTGTTGGAACTTCTCTAACTGGGAGCAAGTAAAACTTAATACAGAGTATGTTTGTAAACTCACACATTTTGATTCTCGCTGTGTAGGTTCATGTGTTCTTATAACCTATGTTATACATAGGTATTTGACAAATCAGGCTGTTTTTAAGTCAAATCTTTTAGCTATTTCTGAAGAGTATGACTCAAGAATTTCCGAGTATATAGAATTGGCATATCAAGAGAATTTGGACTTGCTTCAGTTAGGTGAAAGAGATAAAATGGGGTATACGTTAAAAACAATGTGTGCCGCATTGTGGTCTAATAATCATGCAACTGATTATTATTCTGGTTTAAGAGCTATTGTAGAACAAGGCGGTGATGCTGATACAAATGGTGCTGTTTCGGGTGCATTGTTAGGGTTGAAATTTGGTTTTGGTGCTCTTCCTACAAACTTACTTAACAGCCTTATTGAAAAGGAATTACTAATGTATAAGGTGAATGCTTTTATTTCTCTTTTAAGCTGAAATAAAAAGCTTTCTATAGCTCAGCTTTTTAGAGTTTGTAAAATCTAATAAAAACCCAAAAGAACTATTAATCAACGTTATAGTTGGTTGGTAGGTCTTTTTTTAGTTGCACTCAGAGCAATACTGAGCCGATTAAACCCTTTAATCGGCTCAGTATTTTGCGTATATTTGAGCCGAATAGCGTAAATAATTGGCTCATGAAGTATATTTGGCAACTTGGAGGATTTTCCTGACTTTAGGTATGACTGCTAAAAAATATATGTCTATTAATAAAACCACAAAATCAACGGCTACTCGTGATTTGCAGCAACTCGTAGATATAAATGCTTTTTTAAAGAAAGGAGCAGGTAGAGCGACTTCTTATGATTTGAATTTAGATATCAAAAGATAAAATACAAATTGTTTCAATCGAATTTTTATTACATATGTCTTTTCAAAACTAGAGTTGCTTATATCATTTTAAAGCATTTATAAATTAAAACATCGGGTGATCGTTTGCTGCTTCTTTCGGAACATCTTGTATAACGTCCCAGTGCTCTACAATTTTGCCATCTTTCAGGCGGAAAATATCAATAACAGATTCTAAACTTCCATCTGGATTAATGTTCTTGACATGAATAAATACCAAGTCGTCTTCGGCAGCAATACGTTGAATGTCAACTTTCGTTTTTGGAGCACCCTCAAACCATTTCTTTGCAGCTTCTTTGAAAGCTTCTGCTCCATCAGGTACAGTCGGATTGTGCTGTATATATTCATCTGATGAAATATACTTATCTACTGCTGATATGTCTTTATCGCCAAACATTTGCTGATAGAATTCTGTGACGATTTTTTTATTTAATTCAAGTAGTTGTTTGACACTATCACATTGCGTTTCCTTTTTATTTATTGATTGTAGCTCTGCTTCTTTCTTTGAATTATTGCCGCATGACATTAAAATGAGAGATGATATAGTAATTATAAATAAATTTTTCATAAAATATTGTTTTTATATATAACAGATGGGGAATAAAAAAGTTTTTATACTCCCCATTATAAAGAATGAAAGGAGAGCGTTTGATTCCTAAGACGCTTTTTCTATGTTTGAGAATCTAAACAAGTAGTTTGAAGTGCTTATATTATATGCCTAAACGGTACTTGTTTTAAGAAGTAAGAAACATACTTCTGTTAACCAACAAATTGTTAGAAATGAGACGCTCAAAGATTATTATATCGCTAGTTTTTACCTTGTTTTTAAGTTGTATGACAGGAAATTCCCAAGAGCCCGTGTTACGATTGGGTGTGATTGCAGATATTCAGTATTGTGACTGCGAAACGTATGGTAGTCGGTTTTATCGTTCGTCTTTACTAAAATTAGAAGCTGCCGTTACTAATTTGAATGCTGAAAAGGTTCAATTTACTGTTAATTTGGGCGATTTAGTAGATAGAGACACTCCTGCAAATTTAGAAGCTGTGATTATGCGTCTTAATCGATTAAAAAATCCTGTTTATAATTTGACAGGGAATCATGATTATGAAGGAATTCAGGATATGCAAGCTTTATACACTCAATTAGGAATGCCCTCTTCTTACTACTCTTTCAGCCAATCCGGATGGCGCTTTGTATTTCTAAATACCAATGATATATCTTCTTACACGGTCATAAAAGATTCTCCTGAAGAAGAGGAACTGAATGCAATGATGGAAAAGATAAAGATTTCCGGACACAAAAATGGAGCTTCTTATAATGGGGGAATAGGTGAAAAGCAAATACAATGGTTGCGAAAGGAACTTATCCTTGCTGGAAGTCAAAACGAAAGGGTGCTAATTTTTTCACACCATCCTCTTTATGCTGCACCTGGATTAACAGCTCTGAATGATCAGGAAATAGTCGAACTAATCACTGAATATCCTCAGGTAAAAGCATGTATAAGCGGTCATCATCACCCAGGAGATTTTGGTGAGTACAAAGGGGTGGCTTTTATCACGACTGAAGGAATGGTAGAGACTGAGAATAAAAATGCGTTTGGAGTGATAGAGATATACAATGACTGTATAGAATTTATAGGTAAAGGTCGCAGTCGGTCATACACAATCAAAATGGGGAATAACTCAGATTCAATCGTTTCTGATTAGGTGTCTCAACAAGACTTCAATACACTTTGTTAACCTCTTCTTTATCTCCATAGCTCGTCTCTTAATTATTTTTTCCAATCAATTATAAAGGATGAAGTGCGAAATATTAACTTCTTGGTCACTATAAACTTTCATGTAGTGAGGTTCTAAATAAACTTACAATGTAGCTTGATATAGGTTTAATAATAAAAGGCAAGATTGCATTGCTTACTTTTATTCAAAATACTTGTAAATGAACCTTTTTTATGTATGTTTAGCTAATTGTTTATCCCTGACTAATAAAATCTGTATCACTATGAGAAAAATTGGATTATTGTGCATTTTACTTGTTGTAATTTCTTTTTCTACTCAGGCGCAAGACATCGTAGTCGACAAACCCGCTTTTAGGTCTTCTAATACAACTAATAGAGAAGTTGATAAGGTGATTATTGGTGATACCGAAACAGCCCTGAAAATGGTAGGCTACCACCATCCGGGTTGGTGGATAAAGGTGGTTGACACAACTTATATTGAAGCTGATGGCAAACGTTATATTCTAAAACGTGCCGAAGGTATTGAACTAAATGCCGAAGTGCCGACAAATGAAAATGGAGAAATTCATTTCACCTTATTTTTTGATGCGATACCCAAGAAAACCAAAGAAATAAGCCTAAATCAAGGTGAAACTATAATAAACGGTATTCAGTTGTTGCATCAAACTGTGCAACGTGTGCCAATTCCTCATAAGTTTTTAGATGCTGTTAATATAGTAGAAGATGGTAAACCGCTGCCAACACCTCAGTTAATAGACGGAGAGGCTATGGTAAAAGGTAAGATTGTAGGTTATGCAGATGATATGAAACTAAGCTTGGAGTTTTATGTCAATAATCCTCTGTCATCCAATCAGGAAAAATATGAATATAAAGTAAATGACGATGGTTCATTCGAATGTGAAATTCCACTAGTGAGTACAAGTTCGGTATATCTATATTCCAAAAAATTCCTCAGTGAAAATATTGTGCTAAGCCCAGGTGAAGAAACCTATATCTATTTTGACCTGGAGCAAAAATCATGTCAAGAAGCACGTTTAAGAAATGATTAGTGCGAAAAAGGAAGATATATTTATTTTGCAGGCGCTAATGCAGAATTGAACAATCAACTATTTGGGGAAGAGTATAAGGATTATAAGTCTAAGTATGAACGCTTCTATGATCGGATGATGGATGATGTTGCCGGTATGGATGCTATTCAATATCGGGACTATATGTATGCAGAAGAGAAGAATCGATTGGCAGATATAGAGCAGTTAAGCATAACTCGGAAAATGAAGGAATATGTTGTTTTATGCGAAAAATACGAAACATACTACTGGCTATATATGGGTAATCACTTTATAAAAGATGCCTATGAAAAAGCCCATGATGGAAATACAGATGACTTTGAGAATCCAGTTTTCGACAAAGAATACTATACCTATATAAAAGACCTACCGTTCAATAATCTTCAATCACTCTATTATACAGGTTTTGATGGTTCTATCTCATCTATGATGAGATTAGATGTATTATTCTCCATACTTATGCATAGGACTTCCGATCAAATACTCAACGAATTGATAAAACAGCCATTTTATAGTTCTGAGTATGATGATGTAATCGAATATTTAAAGAATGATTTTTCGAAAATAGAGCCAGAAAAGCTGAAAGAATACCATCAAAGACATAAAGTTATATTAAACGCATTGATAGATGCCGATAAACTAAAAGGAAAGTCTTTAGCTCTAGGAAATAGAATGTTGGCTATGGAAGAAATAGCTACAAATAAAGATTTCAATGACTATACTAATCTGCTTACTAATCTACGATATGAAGCGAATAAAGTGATTAGTGACAGTTTGTTAATGGCTGAGTTAGGCGTAGAGTGTTTCCATGATGTAGCATATCCACTTAGTATGGAACGTCACGATTCTTTGTTTCATGTAAAAGTAGGGGAGTTCCTAGAAAAAGAAGAGATCAGTAGTTTTATCAAACCACGTCAAACACTAGATGCTCTAGGTAATAGAACAACGATATTTAAAGAAATAACGGGTATCAAAGAGGGTATTTGCTACGATTTTCTACTAGCGCAGAATATAGCTAATGATTTTGAGGAAATGATTCCTTTATCTCAGTCTGATCTGGATTTTTATAGTAACTATTTCGACCATCCGTTTTTCATTCCCTACCTTACACGTATAAACAATGAGCTGCTAGCCGAAATAGAAAAAAACAAAAAGAATCCATATAACGTACATAAAATGCCAGAAGTAGAAGAAGAGCAGCTTTTGCATGAAATACTAAAGCCACACGAAGGAAAAGTTATTTTTGTCGATTTTTGGAATACATGGTGTGGCCCGTGTCGTGATGCGATGAAAAAGTTTGCAGACACGAAGGAGTCTTATAAAGATAAAGAGGTGGTTTTTGTGTATTTAGCTGACGAATCTTCGCCCGAAGCAGCATGGAACAATATGATTGCCACCATCGGAGGCGAACATTACAGATTGAAAGGGGAACAAATGAATTATTTGAAAGCTAAATTCAAAATTAGAGGTATACCTAGTTATGTTATTTTTAATAAGAAAGGAGAGCAGGTATATTTCCGTACCGGATTTGAAGGTGCTGACAAACTATCTAAAATATTAGATAAACATTTGGCAGAGTAAAGGGAAATATATGATTGTTTTTTACTGTTGACTCCACATGGAAAAACCATACACGGTGTAACAAGATGTTGCTACGCTAGGCGTGCTAGTAGTAATATTCATCTTCATATACAGGTGTTGGCTTTGTTAAGATTTTAGCTAATATGAGACCTACTGCAAGAATTATAAAATACTTAGTCAACGATATAAGAAAAACAAGAATCCCTATTTTGCAAGCAAGTTTGAACATCTCAAACAATAGATATCTGACTCCTCTTTTTTTGGCTCTTTTTAGTTGATGAACTTCCTGTTTCCCATATATATAAATCCCTTTACTGATAAAGTAAAGAAGTATCAAAGCTATGGGTGTCAGCAGTATGAGTAGAAGTATAGTCATTGTATTTATCCACATGAATTATCATGTGCAAAATTAGATAAATAATAGCAGTAATATATGTTTAATACTGTTCTTTAAGTGATTATTTAAGCATTCCATTTTGATTTTTAATGACTAGCTCTATTGGTTTGCTGTTGGGTATTTTGGGGGCTATTACGGCTACAATCCACTCATCAAGCACTGCAGCTAATGTGTTATGTAGTTGAACTGTGAAAACAAATTTATTGCCCGTAGATAGGGTGTTATCAATTTTATGTTTCCCATTATCTTCGGCAATTCCATAAGGAGAAACTCCCGAAACAACTAATAAGGTATGTGAATCAAAATCTATCTTTGGAAGTTGAGTTTCTTCTTGACAGTCTGTAATAGCAGTAAGATCTTTTAGATTGTTTATTCTATAAAGTTTGTTTTTTTCCAGTTTTTGCCAATTACATCCTTCGGATAACTCGAAGTTTTCAGTTTGCAGTAGCTCTTCACAGCAGTTTTCTTTATCATCACTGCATGAAAATAGGCATACGGAAAGTATTAAAACAAAAAATAACTTTAGTTTTTTCATGATTGTTTGACTTGTTGTTTCTATGTAGTAAATGCTTGAATCTATTATTCATGAGTTAAAGTTATAATAAAATGTGAGAAGAAACTTATAAATGAATCACTTTCTTCGTTATTCGCAGGTAAGGTTATTCTCATACTGAATGTATCACCGGGGTGTAGATCTCTTATGCTACGAACATCGTGAGCATAGGTATTTAGAGATACTAAAATTGAAAAATATAATACTATTTTCTTCATGGCAGTACAAATTTAAGTAAATGATTAACTGTATGCTATGAAAGTATATACTAACAGTGAAACAAAATCAGCAAACGACTATATGGAGACTTTGTATTATTATTCGGTTGGTGAGGGTTATTATTGCTTTTAGCAGAGTGTGGCTATGCTTTTTATCTGATTTGAGCGGATTTATTTAGCCTGAGTCTTAAATGACCTTTTGAGGATGGCTTTAGTTATATTCTTTACTAACATCTATCCATTCTTTATAATTGGTGTATTTTTCTAACTCATTAATTGAAAGTTCTATCGCACTATTGCTGCTTCCACAAGCAGGAAATACGGTATTAAATCTTTTCAGTGATACGTCAAGATAAATATCAACTCCTTCTACAACAGCAAAAGGGCATATGCCACCTATCGCATGTCCAATGTGCTCTTCTGTTTCGGCAGGTAATACCATTTTTGCTTTGGTCTTAAATCTAGCTTTGTATTTGGAATTATCTATTTTGACATCACCGGTCATGA
>CAZSWS010000061.1:0-18901 GCA_964610765.1 uncultured Parabacteroides sp. | reverse complement strand
TTTTTCGATGGAAAGGAGGCGTTTGTATTCGTTTTCGAAATTAGGAGTGAATATCCCTTTGCCTATTTGATCTATAATTTCTTCTAGACTCCAAAACCGTGCATCTTCCAATTCTATCGGGTCAATTTGAAAAGGACCATCATAGTTTGTTTTAAATGAATAAACTAATTCGCGTTCTATTTCAGATTCAAACAAATATTTTCCGATAGGTATAGGATTGAAAGCCTCTATGCCCAACTCTTCACGTGCTTCACGATAAAGTGCTTCCTCGACTGTTTCTCCCCAGTCAATATGCCCTCCGACAGCCGTATCCCATTTTCCGGGTTGTATGTCTTTGGTTTGTGCTCTTTTTTGTAAAAATAATTCACCTGCCGAGTTGAAAATATGTAGGTGGATAACCGGATGTAATACTTTAGAACCATTATGGCATTGACTTCTGGTGGCTTTACCAATTACTTTACCTTCCTCATTAACTAAGGGGAAGAACTCTTCTTTTTTCATGTGTGTATGACTTGTTTCTAGCTTACTGCTGTTTACGTAATAGTTCGTTTAGCTCGTTGTCGCTCAATTCTCCACCAAACGTTTCATAATCTAGCCTGAATGTGCAGCCATCTTTGAATTCAGAACAACCATAAGCTGTTTTTCCACGTAGTATTTTCCCTTTTTTGCATCGTGGACATTGAAGCATGGGTGTCTCTTTGCGCTTTTTTCGTTCCTTTTTGATTGGTTTAGGAGATTCTTCCTCGATGGTTATTTTGCGCATAGACGAATCATTAAGGACGTTCCAAACTATTTTATGAATCATGTCTTTTAGTTCGTCTAAGAAAATACCGGCTTCATATTCTCCTTTTTCAATTTGGCGCAGCTTTTTCTCCCAAAGCCCGGTAAGTTCAGCACTTTTCAATAAATCATCATGAATCGTATTGATTAATTCAGTACCTGTAGCAGTAGGAAATAGATTTTTTCGCTCTTTACGTATGTAGTTACGTTTAAACAATGTCTCTATGATTGAAGCGCGGGTTGAAGGTCTGCCTATTCCATTTTCTTTCAGCGCATCACGCAAATCGTCGCTATCAACTAACTTCCCTGCAGTTTCCATTGCTCGCAGCAGTGTTGCCTCTGTATAAGGCTTAGGAGGTGTAGTCTTTTTTTCTGATAAGTCAGGCTGGTGCTCTCCGCTTTCTCCTTTGATGAAGTCTGGCAGCACTTTTTGTTCCTCATTTTCCTCTTCTTCTGTATCTTTAGTCTCCACTTTGAATACTTCTCGCCATCCGGGTTTTAGTATTTGTTTGCCGGTAGCTTTGAAAGGAATATCCTCAACTTCAGCATTTACGGTTGTGGTTGATATTTCACAATCCGGATAAAAAGCAGCAATAAATCGTCGTGCAATTAAGTCGTACACCAACTGTTCATCTTCGTTCAGGTTGACTTGTTCTCCGGTAGGTATGATAGCATGGTGATCGGTTATTTTAGCGTTGTCAAATACCTTTTTGCTTTTTCTTATTTTTCCGGCACTAAGAATGGGATTGGTAAGTTCAGCATAAGGAATCATCTTTTTTAGTATACCAGGTACCTTAGGGAAGATGTCATCACTCAAGAAGGTTGTGTCTACCCGAGGATAGGTCATGGCTTTCTTTTCATAAAGTGACTGCGCCAACTTAAGCGTTGTGTCAGCCGAAAAGGCGAATTTTTTGTTGCATTCTACTTGAAGAGATGTCAAGTCAAATAAGCGGGGAGCACTTTCTTTTCCTTTCTTTTTGATTACATCAATGATAACGAAAGGCTTTCCTATGATTGTTTCCAGGGCTTTTTGAGCCTCTTCTTTTTGCGCATACCTTCCTTTTGAGGCAGAGAAAGTTGTCTCTTTATAGATGGTTTTTAGCTCCCAATAGGGGACGGATTGGAAGTTTTCTATTTCTGCTTGTCGGTTGACAATTAGTGCAAGCGTAGGTGTTTGAACCCTTCCGATAGAGAGCACTTGTCTGTTCTGAGCATATCTGAGGGTGTATAGACGCGTAGCATTCATGCCCAGCAGCCAATCTCCAATAGCGCGTGATAATCCGGCTTTATAAAGCTCGTCAAACTCTTTCTCTTCTTTCAGTTGAGTAAAACCCTCACGAATAGCCTCTTCTGTTAATGATGAGATCCATAAACGATAAACCGGACATTTGTTACCGGCTTTTTGAATCACCCAGCGTTGAATTAATTCTCCTTCTTGTCCGGCATCACCACAGTTAATGACTAACTCTGCATTTGTAATTAATTGCTGAATGGTTTCAAATTGTTTTTCGTAGGTTGGATTGTTGATTAGCTTAATCCCAAAGCGTGGAGGAATCATGGGTAGTGAGCTGATGCTCCAACGTTTCCAATTGTCTGTATAATCAGCCGGTTCTTTCAGCGTGCATAAATGACCAAATGTCCAGGTCACTTGATAGCCATTGCCTTCGTAGTAGCCGTCTTTTCTACTGGCAGCTCCTACAATGGTTGCTATTTCACGTGCAACGCTTGGTTTTTCAGCTATACAAACTTTCATGCCTGCGATTGTTATAGATAAATGATTTTTAGTGAAGGAAGATAACAATTAAATACTTAATATCACAGCTCAGTTATAACATCCAAGCCGGGTTCGTCGTTCTCTTCAGAAGTCTCTAATGGAGAGCTCTCACTCTCTTCTTGTGCCTTTTTGAGTTTTTCGATTAACTCCTTGGTGTCATTGTCCGTTCTGATTTTCTTCATAGCCATTTTTGATGCAGCTTGTTGAGATTCTTTTTTAGAGTAGCCAATGCCTATACCCAATTGTGTGTCATAGAGAGAAACACTGGTTTGAAATACAGGATTCCCGTCCGGGTCAGTAAAGGACTCAATCAGGTCGAAAGTAACTTCAAACTTATTTTTTTGCCCCCATTCAATCAAGTTAGATTTGAAGTTAACTTCTTTCTTTGATAGCTTATTTAAATCAAAATACGCATAGACTATACGTTCCTTTACAAAACGAAAGCAAGTTTCATATCCTTGATCCAGGTAGATGGCCCCAATCAACGCCTCCATTGCATTACCATAGATATAGTTGTTGTGTGAGGTGCTTTTTGACGAGTTTATGAGCAGTTTGTCAATGCCTAATTTAATAGCCACATCATTTAAACTTTCTCTTTGAACTATTTTTGAACGTGTATTTGTGAGAAAACCTTCTTTTTTCTGAGGGAAGAAATTAAAGACAATATCTGATACAATACTATCTAAAACGGCATCGCCTAAAAACTCTAAGCGTTCATTGTTTAGCATTCTGTTCTTTTCAGAATCGAAAACAGAGGAAGACTTATGTACAAAGGCTTGTTTGTATAGCGAGATATTACGAGGGATGAAACCTAGTATATGATACAAAGAAAGATAAGGCTCTTTATTTCTGAACATAAAGAGCCTTATCTTATTTATGAGTTTAGCAAACACTGTCTTTTAATCAAATTATTTTTCAAATTTTTTTAATATGACGGTTGCATTATGACCTCCAAAACCAAAGGTGTTAGATAAAGCTGCTTTTACTTCTCTTTTTTGAGCTTTATTGAAAGTGAAGTTGAGACTGTAGTCAATCTCCGGGTCTTTATCATCCTCTTGATGGTTAATTGTAGGAGGAACGATACCTTCTTTTACCGCCATAGCACAAGCTAGTGCTTCTAGCGCTCCGGTTGCACCTAAAAGATGCCCGGTCATAGACTTTGTCGAGCTGATGTTCAAGTTGTAGGCATGTTCGCCAAAAATGTCCTTGATGGCTTTCACTTCTGAAATGTCGCCAACAGGAGTTGATGTACCGTGAACATTGATATAGTCAATTTCTTCAGGCTTCATTTCGGCATCTTCTAAAGCTGTTAACATCGAGCGTTTAGCTCCTGTCCCTTCCGGGTGTGAAGCTGTAAGATGATAAGCGTCAGCAGAAAATCCTCCCCCTACTAACTCGCAATAAATATTAGCTCCTCGTGCTAATGCATGTTCTAGTTCTTCAAGTACAATCGCACAACTGCCTTCTCCTATAACAAAGCCGTCACGACTATGGCTAAACGGACGCGATGCCGTTTCTGGCGAGTCATTGCGGGTGGACATTGCATTCATTGCATTAAATCCACCTACTCCAACAATAGAGATGGGTGCTTCTGCACCTCCGGTAATAATTACATCTGCTTTTCCTAAACGGATATAATTAAAAGCGTCAATCATTGAATGGGTAGAAGAAGCGCAGGCTGATACCGTCGCAAAATTTGGTCCTCTAAAACCATATTTCATGGAAATGTGACCGGCAGCGATATCCGCGATAATTTTCGGAATAAAATAAGGATTAAAACGAGGACCTCGCTCTTCATTGTAGTCTAGCACTTCGTTTTGAAAGGTAGTGATACCACCGATTCCCGAAGCGAAAATAACGCCTATACGATCTTTATCCTCATTGTCCAGGTCGAAGTTGGCGTCGCTTATGGCTTCGTTGGCTGCAACCAAGGCAAATTGTGAATATAAGTCATGTTTACGGGCTTCTTTTCGATCGAGATAATCTTCCGGTTTAAAATCTTTTACTTCACAAGCAAATTGTGTTTTAAACTTAGAAGCGTCAAAACGAGTAATAGGTCTTGCTCCACTTTTTCCGCTTTTCATAGCTTCCCATGTTTCCGGGAAACTGTTTCCAATCGGAGTGATAGCACCAAGACCTGTTACAACTACTCTTTTTAATTCCATATACGTATTACGGATTGATTACTTCGCGTTAGCTTCAATATAGGCAATAGCATCACCTACAGTCGAAATTTTTTCAGCTTGATCATCTGGAATAGAAATATCAAATTCTTTTTCGAATTCCATGATTAATTCTACTGTATCCAGTGAGTCTGCTCCTAAATCGTTTGTGAAGCTTGCTTCAGGAGTAATTTCAGACTCCTCTACGCTTAATTTATCAACAATAATTGCTGTAACTTTAGATGCGATATCAGACATAACTTTTAATTTTTAATTAATAATCAATTTGTAATTCTTATTTTTGTGATGCAAAGTAAGGAAATTTTTATGTAATAAAGCAAATATAAAGAGTGAAAAATGCACATTTCTACTTTTCTTGTGCAAAAAAATAAGGTTTATCTATGAAGAAAATAGCCATTTTTGCTTCCGGTTCAGGAACGAATGCTGAGAATATAGCCACTTTCTATTCATCAAAGAGTCATGCTAAAGTACAAATGGTATTGACGAACAATAAAAATGCCGGGGTTATTGAACGTATGAAACCCTTTGGAATACCCGTTTTGTATTATTCTAATGTCGATTTCCGTGAAGGTAGTCCAATCGTTTCTATTTTGCAGGAAAATGATATTGACTTTATTGTTCTTGCCGGATTTATGAATATGATTTCTACTCCTGTTTTGACTGCTTATCCTAATCGGATTATTAATATTCATCCTGCCTTATTGCCTAAGTATGGAGGCAAGGGGATGTATGGCATGTATGTGCATGAAGCGGTGGTGAAAACTGGCGAGCAAAACTCCGGTATAACGATTCATCACGTGAATGAGCACTATGATGAGGGGCAGATTATTTTTCAGGCTACTTGCCCGGTTCTGCCGGAAGATACTCCGGATGAGCTTGCTCAGCGGATTCATCAACTGGAATATGAACACTTTCCCCAAGTTATAGATGACTGTTTGACTCAACTTCCTTAACTGGTTTATTGAATCGCTGTCTGTTTGTGTATATTGCTTTTTGCGTTTAAGCAGGGATGTCTAGGTACTCCTTTTTGAAGATGCGGAGAAGTAAGAAGAACATGGAGAGTAGGAGCGGTCCAAATATAATTCCCCAAAAACCGAATAAAGTAAGCCCTAGGATTACTCCAAAAACAGTAATTAAAGGGTGTGTGTCTGCTATCCTTTTTTGAAGAAATAGGCGGATGATGTTGTCCACGTTGGTAGTGATTATTAGTGAGTAAGCCAGAAGACCAATTGCGCCAAACCAATTCTCAGTGGCTACGAAAAAGATAACCAACGGAAACCATACCAATCCGGTCCCCACAATGGGTATAATGGTGGCAAAGCAGGTCAGTACGCAGAATAGCCAAGGGCTAGGAACTCCAAATATGAAGTAACCAATCAGTGCAATCAACCCCTGTATTACAGCCAGAAGAGGTATGCCTATGGCATTAGCTACTACCATACGTCTGGATTCGTTCAGAATGATGGATTTATTCTCTTTGCTGAAAGGCAATAGCTGGTAAATGTAGCTTTCCATTTCACGATTTCCTATCAGCATAAAATAAAGAAGAAAGATAAGCACCACAGAGTTGACAATGATGCTGCTCGCTTGTCCAATAATAAGCTGTATGAATTTTGATGCATACGACGTGATTGTGCCTATATTGTCAATATTCAACACGTCATATCCTGTTTTAGCCTGAATTGCTTCTAGCGTATGTTCAATCATTGCAATGAGAGGCTGGATGTCTAAATTGACATTTTTGATTTTCCCTAATAACATCCAGAATATAAGAAATGTAGGAATCAAGACACACAGAATGATTTCTAAAATGATGAGCAACGAAGCAATCGACTTCTTGATTTTTTTATTTTCACTGAGATAAATCATTTGTTTTCGCACCAACATATATATGGTCATTGCTCCTAAAAATCCACTAAGAAAAGGACGGAGGTTTTGAACGAGTATGACCGTCAGAAACAAAATAAGAAATATCAGGGAGTATTTGATGTATTGATCTCTAACTTTATACATAGTGCTTTAAACATATAGATATATACAAAGATAAACTCTTATTCAATATTGCCTCTAACTTTTTTTAGAAAATCTTTCATTGCCTCTGTATTTCTGTTCTCAATAATTGTTAGCAGAAGGCTAAGCTCTTCTTGAATACGGCTGATTTGTTTGGGCGTTCGGGGATTGAAGAGTATTTCTGTAAGCAGATAATCGTCTTCAGAGAGTAAACCGCGAGCTGTTTTTAAATGTCTTTTAAATGTCGTTCCCGGTGCATCTTGGTGTTTCATAATGGCTGCAAAAACTAGCGTAGATGCAAAAGGGATTCCTAATGAATACGCTACGATGCGATCATGTTCTTCAAACGAGTATTCAAAGATATTGAGTTTTAACCGAGTGTATAAATCTTTGAAAAATATCTTTCCTAAGTGATCTCCCTCTGATATAATCACTGTGTTTTCTTTTTCCAGATTATTCAGATTAGCAAACGTAGGACCAAACATGGGATGGCTGGATACATAAGGAAAGTCAGTCGATTTGTAAAACTCTTGCAGGTTATTCTTTACTGAAGCAATGTCTGAAATGATACAATAGGGCTTTAGGTATGGCAACACTTCGTTGAATGCCTGAATGGTATTGTTTAATGTGACACAGTTGATGACAAGTTCAGGAGCAAATTCGGCTACCTCTTCTGCTTTTGTGATTCGGATAGCATTATATATAAACCGGAGTCGTTCGGGGTCTTTCTCAAGTACAGCTACTTTGTGTTCAAAGCTGAGTAAGTCAGTAAAGAAAGACCCCATTTTCCCGGAGCCTATAATTAATATCTTCATACGTCTATTGTTATTTAGAATGAGAATCGTTTTTATTTGTTTCGTTCATGATAATCATTTGTTGGCGGACCGATTCTTCGTGAATGCCTTTGAATATCTCTTTGATAAACTCCGGACTTAATTCCAGAATATTTCCTGTGCTTCCTCTGTTTTCTAAGATTTCTCCATATCTAGATGTTTGGAGAATGGGCATGCTGTGTTCCTTTTTATATACCCCAATCTCTCGTGATATGCGCATTCTTTTAGACATGAGTTCCAAAAGCTGGTTGTCTATTTCATCAATTTGCTTACGTAGTTCAGAGAGCTTCTCTGTAGATTCGGTTGATTCTCGAATGACCAATAGGTTCAGCATGTATTCGAGCACTGTGGGGGTTATCTGTTGTGCGGCATCGCTCCATGCTTCATCGGGGTTGCGATGTGATTCAATCACGAGTCCGTCAAACTTTAAGTCCATGGCTTGTTGAGAGATGGAAGAAATTAATTCTCTTTTCCCGCCGATATGACTGGGGTCGCACAGAATGGTCAATCCGGGCAATCTTCTACGTAGTTCAATCGGTATATGCCACAAGGGTAAATTGCGGTATATCTTTTTGTCGTATGAACTGAACCCTCGGTGAATAACGGCTATTCTTCGAATGCCTGCTCCATAAATACGCTCAATAGCACCAATCCAAAGGTCTAAGTCCGGATTGACCGGATTTTTTATCAATACTGGGATGTCTGCATTATTTTCCTGCAATGTGTCGGCAATTTCCTGCACAGCAAAAGGGTTGGCAGATGTGCGTGCCCCAATCCATAGCATATCTATGCCTGCTTCAAGTGCTTCTTCTACATGCTTTCTGGTAGCCACCTCGGTAGTTACATACATGCCGGTTTCTTCTTTTACCTTTTTGAGCCATGATAGACCAATGGTTCCCACTCCCTCAAACCCTCCGGGTTTAGTACGTGGTTTCCATATGCCTGCTCGAAAGATGTTTACACCAATAGCAGCAATGCCTTTGGCAGTTTCTAATAGCTGCTCTTCTGTTTCTGCGCTGCAAGGCCCTGAAATGACTAAAGGGCGCTTTGGGTCTATGTCTGGAAATAAGATAGATTCAAATTGCATGCCTAAAGTTATGATTTATATGATTGATTCTTGTTAATGCTTCTTCTAATTGTTCTTTTTTACAACAAAGTGAAATGCGTATATATCGGTCACCGTTTTTTCCAAAAATAAATCCCGGTGTTAGGAAAATATGCGCTTCGTTTAGTAGCCGGTCAGCAGTTGCTTCACCATTTTTCTCCTGGTCGGGTATTTTTCCCCAAAGGAACATTCCTTTTTGGTTTTTATCAAACCGACATCCTATAGCAAGCATAATCTCTTCAGCAACTACTCTGCGTTCGGCGTATACCTTATTAATATAGTCATACCAACTTTTGGAAGCCCGTAAAGCTTCTACCGCTGCCAGCATCATAGGCTTGAACTGACCGGAGTCGATATTGCTTTTTACTTTAAGTATCCACTGGATGAATTGGGGATTTGAAGCCACCATTGCCATGCGCCATCCGGGCATGTTATGCGATTTGCTAAGCGAGTTGAGCTCAATACACACATCTTTTGCTCCCGGTATGGATAGGATGCTTAATAAATCATCGTTCAAGATGAAGCTGTATGGATTGTCATTGCAAATGACGATATTGTTTCGTCTGCCAAAATCAACTATTTTCTCCAACAGGGCTCTGTCAGCCTGAGCACCTGTCGGCATATGTGGATAGTTAATCCACATGAGTTTGACATGGCTTAGGTCTAGCTTTTCTAATGCCTCGAAATCCGGTTGCCAGTTGTGCTCTTCTTTTAGGTCATAATGTATCACTTCAGCACCTATAAGCTTGCTTACAGAACTATAAGTTGGATAGCCGGGGTCAGGAATCAAAACACCATCACCGGGATTAAGAAAAGCCAGTGATATATGCAGGACACCTTCTTTTGAGCCAATTAGGGGTTGTATTTCCTTTTGTGGATCTAAATCTACATGGTACCATTTTTTATACCATTTAGCGTATGCTTCCCTTAACTCTCCAATACCGGTGTAGGGTTGATAGCCATGTGTGTCCGGTTTTTTTATTTCATTACAAAAGGTTTCAATTATTTTTTCCGAGGGAGGGAGGTCAGGACTTCCAATTCCTAGGCTGATAATGTTTTTTCCTTCATCTTTCATGCGCTCTATTTCTTCTCTTTTAGTAGAAAAGTAGTATTCTGCCACTGATTCGAGTCGCTCGGCAGGTCTGATATTAAATATTTTGTTGTCCTTCAGCATATTCTCCTAATATTTTAAGACCGTTCGTTAAAGGTGTAATAGCATCAAGTGATTGCTTATACCGATTGAAATCTGAAAAAGTCAGATTGATGTAGAATAAATACTCCCATTCTCTACCGATAATGGGAAGTGACTGTATTTTAGTCAGATTCATATCGTAGAAAGAAAGAATAGAAAGTACTTTTGATAAACTTCCCGATGTATGAGGAAGCATAAATACAAGTGATGATTTGTTAATCGCTTTTTGGGCGTTAAAGCTATCTGTGTTGAGCTGATTAGCAAGTGCTAAAAAACGGGTGAAGTTTCGCTTATTAGTCTCTATGCCTTCAGCTAGAATGGATAGTCCATGTGCTTCTGCGGCATTTTTGCTGCATATGGCTGCATGTCCGATAAGCTTTTTTTCTGCAATCCATTGGGCGCTCAAGGCCGTGTCTCCTTTTTCAACTATTTTCACATTGATGAGTTTGCTGATAAACTCTTCGCATTGCATGAGGGCTATCGGGTGAGAGTTGATTTCAAAAATATCTTCAATGTTTGTTCCAGGAAGTGCCGCTAGGACATGTGATATGCGTAGTTTGTATTCACCAATTATTAAGCAGTTGCTGTTTCGGATGAGCTCGTGATTTCTTAGCAAACTTCCTGCAATCGTATTTTCTATAGCCATCATACCAAAAACAGAAGAATCGTTATGTATTGCTTCTATTACTTGCCCGAATGTATCGCAAGGTATAATCTGCAACTCTTCGTCTTGAAAATAGTTGTTGGCAGCAATTTCGTGATACGAATTGTGTGCTCCTTGAATGGCAACTTTCTTTTTACTCTTCATGCTTAAGTTTATTAAACAAAAAAAGTCCTGCCGAAACCGGCAGGACTTTTTTATATCTCATACTATTATTTTATTAGAATAGAACAAATAGCTATATACAAATTCCTGCCTTTCCCTTTTGATAAAAGTAAAAGTAAAAATAGGAATATGTAAAGCTAAATCGTTGCATTGTCTATTTGTCTACATTTTGAATGTTGCAAATGTATACTTTTTTTTCATATCTCCAACATAAAAATGGGGAAATTCCATTTTTGCTATACTTTTTACTGGAGGGGGAAAGTCAAAGTAGGCTTTTAAGTCTCTTGTTCATAGGGGTATGTCTCGGATTTTCTTATATGCTTAAGTTGTCATATAGGTATATGAGATATTAAATTACCTTTGTGTGTCATAGTGATAAACCGTTAGGATAATTAGTAGTAGATGCAAAAGAGACATAAAGACAGAGAGCAGTATTTTATGGAGTTGGCCGCAACTTCAGAGAAGTATTATATACCTTATGTAGCGTCTTTTATCCCAGTTGTCCAATCATTACGTGTGCTGGAGATAGGATGTGGGGAAGGGGGGAATCTTTTGCCCTTTCTGGAAAGAGGATGTCAAGTGACGGGTTTGGATATTTCAGAGACACGTATTGCGCAGGCAGCTGCCTATTTTGCTAAGCGTGGTCTGAAGGCAAATCTTATAGCCGGAGACTTTTTGAGAACAAACCCTGAAGAATTGGGAGGGTTTGACTTGATTTTAATGCATGATGTGATTGAGCATGTACAAGAGAAGCACGCTTTTCTTTCGAAAGCAAAAGCACTACTTAAGCCTGACGGATTGTTTTTTGTGGGCTTCCCTGCTTGGCAAATGCCTTTTGGGGGACATCAGCAAATTTGTCACAATCGTATGTTGTCAAAATTTCCTTTTATCCATCTATTGCCACCCACTATGTATGAGCATGTGTTGAAGAAGGGAGGTGAAAGCCCGGAAATGATAGCCGAACTACTGGATATTAAGAAGTGTAGAACAACCATTGAACTTTTTGAAGATATAATTGATTCCGCAGAGTATAAAATTGTTGACCGACAACTTTATTTCATCAACCCACACTATGAAATAAAATTTAATTTGACGCCTCGCAAGCTGAATGCTCTTTGGACTAAGCTAAAAGGAGTCAGAAACTTCCTTTCAACATCTTGTTTTTACATGCTACGAGCTAAATAAAAAAGCATCTTTCTTTTAAGTAAAAATACCCCAAAGGCTCATCTGTACTTACACACAAAGAAAGCGCAAAGGCGTATTTATCCAGGGATAGATGAACTTTATCGACATTTCTTCATTAAAAACTGTTAATTCTCGAACATTTTGTATATTTGCATTGTTTTATATACAAACAGACACAAACTGTATAAATGCACTTGTAATTATAACATTATGGCAAAAGTAAAATTCAATAATATAGAAGTAAACACAGGAGGTTCTCTTCCTGAGTTAGGAACAATAGCTCCGGATTTTAAAGGAGTCAAGGGTGACTTGTCTGAATTGTCACTGAGTGACTTGAAGGGTAAGAAGGTTGTTTTGAATATCTTCCCTAGTTTAGATACCGGAGTCTGCGCAGCCTCTGTAAGAAGATTTAATAAAGAAGCTGCCAATTTAGAAAATACCGTAGTCTTGGCAATCTCAAAAGATTTGCCCTTTGCACAGGCAAGGTTTTGTACAACTGAAGGCATTGACAAAGTCGTAGCACTATCCATGTTTAAAGGTACAGAATTTGAAGACAAATACGGCGTGCTTCTCACAGATGGTCCGTTACAAGGGCTACTGACAAGAAGTGTAGTTGTTGTTAATGAGTTGGGAAAAGTTATTTATACAGAATTGGTTTCAGAAATAACAGAAGAACCAAACTACGAAAAAGCTATTGCATCTCTGCAATAGATTTGATTATTGTTTTTCATTGGTTAAAGTTAAGGGTTAGTGTAGAAAGCCGCCGGATGTGAATCTCGCGGCTTTCGTTTTTTTTACTCCCTTCCACTATTACTTCAAATGTGTTATCTTAGCGCCATGACTGAAAAAGAAAAAGCAGCTACCGGGCTATTGTATAACCTGAATAAAGATTCCTCTTTTTGGACTGATATGGAAAGAACCAGTATGCTTCTTTTCGAATATAATCGCATTTCTCCTTCTGAAGTTGAAACTCGTCAATGCCTGCTTAAAAAAATACTTAAGCGAATGGGGGAGTCTGTCGTCATTCGCTCTCCCTTTTTTTGTGATTATGGATACAATATAGAAATTGGCGATAACTTTTTTGCAAACGTCAACTTTGTAGTCTTAGATGGTGCTAAGGTTACGATAGGTAACAATGTTTTTGTCGCTCCCAATGTCGGTCTTTATACGGCCGGGCATCCGTTAGATTTTGAACTTCGCAACGAGGGATTCGAATATGCACGCCCCATAGCTATAGGCAATAATGTGTGGATAGGAGCTCATGTAGCTGTTTTGCCTGGAGTTACTATTGGTGATAATGCAGTCATTGGTGCAGGGAGTGTTGTCGTAAAAGATATTCCGGCAAATACTTTGGCTGTGGGTAATCCTTGTCGTGTAGTAAAGTCGCTGGTAGAAAAATAATCCTCAACCAATATTTAACCTGTATTTGTGCTAAACCTTTCTTTTATACGTTTATTGTGCATCTGAAAATACTATAAGTTTCGTAAGGCTAAGCAGTTGTTATTATTCTAAGATGTAATCCGTGTAGTTTTACTGTGAAAAGAATGACAAGCATTAACGGATAAATGTAGCCAAGTGTATACTTGTTTAGGAGTTGATGCACCTGTTTAAGTTTATTATACCTGCTATTTATTGATTTTGATAGGATGAACTAATCGGCTCACAGCTGTGAGCCGATCGGTCCACACTTGTGAGCTAACCGGTTCACAGCTGTGAGCTGGTTGGTCCACAGCTGTGAGCCGATTAGTTTGATGTGCTGAAAATAATAAAACACGGGTGCGTGTAAGATAAATGTGTGTATACTTCTTTCAGAAAGGATACGGTATTTGTCTCTAATATAGCTTGTTATCTTTTATTGATGCGATGCTCCAATACTTGTATTGAGCAATTGTCGCATCGAGCCTTAAATGGTTATTTATTAAGGTTGGGTATGTGGTTGCATAGGGTAATAGTGCAACTTTTAATTCGTTGATTTTTTCATTCAATGAAAATGCTCCAGTGTTTTTTTAGTCCTTGAGTAATCTCATTGATTTGGGCATTGTTGCCTAGGCTAGGGGTGTTGTCAACTATTCGAAAACCTCTCCTGTTAGCCTCAGAGATGCCCGGAATAGGAAAGTTGGGCAAAGTTTGCAGCATATCTATGCAGCTTTCGGCCGTGAAAGAACAGTTGTAAAATTCAATGCTTTTCAATAGTTTCATTATCAGCACTAAACTTAGTGCTTCTTAATGAGCTGGCATAAGAAACCTCTATGTTTTTCAAATTCTTGCACCTGGAAAGGTCTAAAGCAATAAGCTTAGGAAGTTCTTTTAAGTTTACTTCATCCAGTGTCTTATTGTCGTCTCCTAGATTGATGCTCTCCAGCTTATTCAGTCCGCTTACCCTCAATGTCCTTAATTGTTGGCAGTTGCTGAAATCAAGTGTTTCTACCTCTGAACTATATGTGGAGGAGGTGTTGTTTATCTCTACTTCAGCCAACTGATTCGAGAATTTGATGGGTTTAGATACATTAAACTCAACTGCCTTAAAAGTCAAGCCGGATGATGAACCAACCTCACTATCCATAGTCAATGTCTTGTAATGAAAGTTATTGAGGGATAGTTGTTTGAGAGAAGGTAGCTTTTCGGCTGTAGCTATTGTTCCTATAGTAGCATATAGTTTTAAGTAGGCTAGTTGTGGCATATTGTCAATCTTTATTTGATCGATTTCCACCTCTTTTTGTATTAATGCTGAAATAGTTAAAGATTGAAGTTGACTGCATGAACTGATGTGCAGATTATTCATTTTGTGTTTAGCAATAATTTCCAGATTGGATGCATTCAATTCCTTGATCTCCAGGTTGTTTTTTTGAGTTAGATAGAGGTGCAAAACTGGGGTTTTTACCATGGATATATCCCAATCACTGGAGTTCAGTAATATATTCGCCTTTTCACATCCTTTATCGTTTTCAAAAGTCATCCTCTTGATTCCTGATGCTTGGATGTATAAATTGTCTATAGTCACGTTTGTTCCAATGGTGATACTTTCATAAGTAGGTGTTTTTTCTTCTTCAATTTCAAGGATACTACGTCTGTTGCAGTTCTGTAAAGACTCTAACTTCCCATTGGTTGTGATGGTAATTACTTGTTCTTTGTCTTTTTGATAAACGTGGCTGATAGAAAAGTCTTCTCCTATATCTGAACGGGTAGATGTTTTTCCATCCCCCCCAATCAATGCTAAAATCTTTTCCCGAAATGTATAGTAAGGCTTCCCGATTGTCTGTAGTTGGGTTGAAGATTATTTTTACTTCATTTTTTTGAGGTTTATAAGAAACGTCTAACTCTGTATGATCATCTTTGTTGCATGCGGAAAGCACAATAAGAAATACGCATAAAAGCGTTGTGTTAAAACTGATTTTCATACTAGAATAATAATTTGTTTAACACTAAGGTAGTATGGAACTCACAGATTTTTTATTCTCATGGGTTTGAGTGATTTAACAAAAATCATGCTTCGTTTCATATATTTGAATTTGAAGATTATACAATCAAAGATAATGAAAAATGGTAATCGACCATGGGAAGTGCTTTTTTGTTGCATTTATATATTGTTTTATGCTATCTTTAAAAATCGAAGTTTTGAGACTGTGTAACGAGTAAAAGATGAACTATGATACGAATGAGTCTTCTTTCTTTGCTATGCCTGCTTTTTCCGGCTTTGATATATGCTCAATCTGAGCATTTTATCAAGGCTCAATTGATAGATGTTGAGACAGAACTTCCAGTGTCCGGTGTAACGGTTTATTATAGAGGAACGTCTGTTTATGCAGAGACAGATGCCAATGGATTGTTTGTTATTCCCGTATACACCCGTGCAAAGACCGAATTGATAATTTCTCATTTAGGCTATGAGTTGCAGGCTTATGCCAGTCCGTTTACAGATATTCCTCAGGTTATTTATATGTCGAAAAAGCTTCAGGAATTAGACGAGGTAGTCGTGATGACTGATATGTACACCCGCGATCAATTGTTGAAAGCATTTAAAGAGCATTTTTTAGGAACGGATGCAGCCGGTAAGTCGTGTGTGATAGAAAATGAAGATATGATTAATCTTAAATATAACGTGGAAGAACGAAAACTTTCTGCTTCAGCTTCTACTCCCATTCATATCTATAATAAATATTTAGGGTATTATATCGATTTTGATTTGCTCTTTTTTGAAGTTGTTTTTTCTCCCCCACGTCATATTTCTGTTTTCTATCAGTCCTCGTTGTATTATGGCTTTCCTTTGTTTAAAACCATTCAGCCGGATCGGAAATATGTAAAAAGACGCGACAAGGTTTACCAATCTTCTCCCACACATTTCTTTACTTCATTATATGAACATGATTTACCTAATTCCGGCTTTTTCCTTCTTCGTAAAAATCGGATGGTTCATCCCGACGCTGTGTTTGCATTGGAAGACTCCATGCAGTATAAAAAAGTGAAAATCATTTATAATCCGGACAAAGAAGAGCAAAGACGAATTACGATGTCAAAAGGACAAAGCCTGGGCGACTTTTTTAATCATTTGGCTACCACAGATTTGAGTAAAGAGCAAGTGGGCGAGATAAAGTCTTTTAGCTACGAGCCTACGCCCGAGGATGAAGAAAGGGAGGCTAAACAGAGGGAGGAAGAGGAAAAAGAAGCTCAGCAGAAGAAGAAAGAAGAAGGATTTCGCATCGCAGCACAATACAAACAAAAGCATATATCTGATTTAGTCTTTTATGTGGACGAGTTTATGATAGACCAATATGGGGGTGTAGATGTTATTAATCAAATCTATTTTGGAGGTGAATTTGCCAAAAATAGATTGGGGCGTATGCTCCCTATTGACTTTGTGCCTTCTAAAAAAGATAAATAATATCCGCAAGGTGAGGTATTGCAGAAAGGAGGCGATACTAGCTATGTTATCAAACATATAATCAATGCTTTTATTTTACGTAAAAAATACACATCTTTGTTAAGAAAGCTTATTGGCCATGAGTTTTGATTTCTATATTGTTACATTTAAATTAAATTCTATGAAAAAGTTAGCATTATTGGTAGGCTTGCTTCTCCCGGTGTGTTTTCTTAGCGGCTGTATAGATGATGAATTCCCCCCCCCTTGTTGGAAAACCAGCCTTTGAAGGCGGTTGATATGAGCAATGTCCAACGAGTCTTCGAGTCGAAACACTCCACTATTATCCCTTTCTCTTTTCAAGGTCGAGAGCCTTCACTTGCGTTAAAATCTCTCCCAAAGGACTTTGAGGTTACGCCCGACTGGGAAAACTCTCTGGTTACACAAGTAAATGGGAAGAACTACATTGAAGTACCTTTGTCGGGCGAGATTTATAATACCGCAATTGTACATGTTTATAAAATGATTGATGATTCTATCGGCAATTATGAAGCAGAAACGAGGATGCTGGGAGTTAAAAATGTACTTCTAATCAAAGAAAGTCCTCAATTAGAACATGCTAGTTATCAGATTTTGAGTATCGTGGCTGACCCTCATGATGTAGATCGCATACAGTTTTTGGATAGTACGATTATGTGTACTAATTCAACGCTTATCTTTTCAGATTTAGAGGGTCAATATGTACAATCGTTCAATGTGGTTGACAGAAAGCGACACCCTGTGCGCTACACCAGTCAGTTTAAGAACACAGAGTCTAGTGAATTTGCCTCACTCTCCTTGAAGTATATTCCTGAGGGAGATATGTCTTTGCGTTTGTATTTTTTGCGGAAATGTTATATTTAAAGGTTGTGCATTATGTGACGAACGTTGGGTAGTAACAGCTCCCGGTCCTAAGGGTGAAGATGATGATGGTTGGTGGAAAGACCCGGAATGGCCGGACTATCCTGATTATCCGAACGAGCCACCAGCTGGCGGCGGTGGTGGCGGCGGCACCAATGTGAAGGACAAAGTGAAAGATGTGATTGAATATGTAAAAAAACAGTTAAGGGGGATGGGAGTTGATATCAGTGATATTAATTTTATATATGTAGAAGGATGTGTTACAAATGCCAAAATGGAAGGTGGAGAGGTGCATTTTTGTGCTAAAAGTTTAAGGTATGAGCCGAGAGATCAGGTGGGAATGTGCTGGCATGAAGTATATCATGTACATAATGACGAACCTTGGAGTAAAGTGCAACATGACTTAGAAGAGAGTATCGTTTTATCCCCTCCTGCTGATATGGCAGAATATCTTCGTGGTTATATAAAATGGGATACTGGTGGGGCAGATATTTCTGATTTTTTTAATAATCAAATGTATAATGCTGAATTGACGGTAGGTTCGTTAAGAGATCCAGTTTATTATCAAAATGAGATAAATGCTTATGAGGCTGAAATACTTGCTGTGCCTGATGTATCAAAGATGTATGAAGGCGAAAGACTCTTTCTTCTTTGGAGATTTAAGGAATTGCTGAAATTAGCTAATAAATACTATTAAAAGAATTGAAATTATGAAAAATAAATTGTTAGTTATAGCCCTTGCGCTATTTTTACCTTTAATGTGTTGGGGAAAGGTAAATGTTAAGTATGCGTATAAAAACAAGGTACTAAAAGTAACTATTACCAACGAAACGGATAAAGAAATCATGTTATTTAATGAGACGCATCAATATGATGGTAAAAGTTATTTATATATGCAGCTTTTGGATAGTAAGGATAAAGTTTTGGTTCGTAGAAGATATTCTTATAATGAAGAGTATTTTGTGTTATTTAAACCAAATGCTAAAAAAACATTTTCTTATTCGGTTAAAAACACAGGTGTAGATTTTGATAAGTTAAAGAAAATAAAGTTGGAATTTTGGATAAGGTATCGTATTTTAGGTGAGGATTCTCATATCTATAGAGAAGAAAAAGTTCTTACTGTGAAATAAATGCTGTTTTAGGGGGGTGCTTGAAGTTCAGTTTTGTGCCCCCTCCTTTATTAAAACTATTATCTATGAAGATGAAGTTAGTATTTGCTGTTTTCCTTTTGTTTTCCCCTTTGATGGTTTGGGGACAG
>CAZSWS010000060.1:0-19100 GCA_964610765.1 uncultured Parabacteroides sp. | reverse complement strand
GTTTCATACGTGATAAATTAATCGTTTTATAAGTATATTATTTATATTCCAGCCAAGCAGTTGCCGTCACTTCTTTATCGGCAACAAAGCGTATCCATCTTGCTTGAAAAGCATCCGGAAACAATAATTTAAATTCTTTCCCACCGGCTACTTCATGTGTGGCATACGCCATCCAATCTCCATTTCCGGTTGGGTCTACTTCGATGGTGAATGAAACAGTTTCATTTCCTGTATGCGAAAGGAGCAATTCTTTTTTATCGTAAAAGCCTATCAAATAAGGATCTGAAGGTATTCCTTTCTTCACAGCTGTGTTTTTCCATGGTCCTCCTTTACCAACAGGTTTACCCATCTCCCATAAATCATCTATCACTCCTACCCAAACAGCAGCTTGCTTATCATCAGATACAATAATGTGGGGGTTTTTCTTTCCTTCGTTTGGAGAAACGCCGGTCATAACTAACATTCCTCTATATGAAGCATAATCATTTATACGATAATTGTGGGATGTGATGGGGCGAATTTTAGCATACCCATCTGCATTCTCAGCCGGCAATTCATAAAACGTACCACAGCAATTAAGCAAGTCACGCTCGGTAGCTACTTCTCTACAAATACGTAACAGCCCTTTATCTGTCAGTGAGGTATAGGCGGCGTCACCCAGAGGTAAACGCCAGCGACGATTCAAATCATCCACAACCAAAACAGATGACTCATCAATCGTCACAACTTGTTGGGGAATGGCAAATTTCTCACGAATAAAAGAAGCCGTCTTCGCATCATCTTTACGTACCAGTTCAAATTTGTCGTTCATTTCGTAATAAGCGACCTCTTGGGCAGCACTTCCTTCCACGGTATTAGCCAAAAGTCCCAACGCTCGCCTATTATCTCCTAAACCATATAAAATGCCCCCCTGAGTAACGTCCGATTGAACCGCTGTTAGTCCATTAAACAGGCTCGATGGTTTTAATCCTCTTTTATCAACAGAAGTATAGGAAAAACTTGCCGTTGCCATCGTGTTTGTATCGGCTTTCAAACGAATCCAAACGCCCGTATCCGATTTTTTAAACGCCGTAAAAGCAGACTCGCCCGGTTGTAAAGAAACAACCTTTAACTCCGTCCACTCATTCGTCCCTTTTGTATCTACTTCATACGTAAACGTTGTGACAACTTCTCCTTCGTTTTTAATCCATCCCGCACGTTGCTCCCATCCACTAAATAAAAAGGGCTCCGATGCTTTGTCCGAATTGACAGTTTCTTTAATCCATACCGCTCCTTCAGCCGTTGCCGGACCTAGCTCATCCGGTTTTGTTAAGGAGGTAAACCAAAGATTGGAGTTTGACTGACCGGGACCTTCAATCGAGCCTTTCGCTTTTCTTTTATTCAAGAACTCTTTTTGCGCCGAGTCATCACACCCAAAAACTAACTGTTCATTCCACCTTGTATAGTCACCGATTACTTTTAAATAAGCCGTTCGGGGGACTATACCGGCTGAGTTACCGGAAGTAAACGTTTGCGGAAAACGCCAAAACATCCCATGCATCGTCATCAAGTAATCAGGAGCATTTTCAGTACCTACATCCCGTATCCGTGGCCACTCGGTATTCCAGCCATGCGCGCCATCATAACTATGACTCGCTTTAGGTAATCGGTAAAAACTCCATCCTTTGTCCGGCTCACGCACACCTAAAATGACCGACTTATGATCCCAGCCGGTTGCCCATAAAGGATCTGTATCCGGATTTTCATTTCCATAGATTCCTCCCGGCCCGGTCACTTCAACAAATTGATTGCGACGGACTGTTTTCCAATCTTTTCCATCCCACTCTGCCAAGGCACCGGCTTCTACATCAAATTTGCGACGAGCCTCTTCCGTTCCTTCTCCATTATTGGTGAACAACATCACCCCTTGTCCGGAATATAATCCTTTCCCATGCACACCCGGCAAAGAAGCCTTTACAGCATCCGGGTTGTTTTTTCTATATTCTGTATTGGGGTTTCCATCATTATACAATTCCTTAACAGCAAGAGCGTGTACATCCACTTCATAAAAACCCTCCTCCATCGTACCATAATAAATTTTATTTGCCGGATCCGTTAAATGGCGTGCATTACCGGTGTGTCTACCAGGCATTACTGAATATGGAATGCTCCGCACTTTTCCCTGTGCATCAATAGCATACGGACCTATAAACAATTGCTTAGTTTCTTGATGAATCATTCGGTTAGCGGGTGTACCTCCTATGCTTTCATCCCGTATAGTCATCTTCAAATCAGGTGTTATCTCATATAGTTTGTCTGACGACCCGTTTGGCAGATGCGGTCCATACGTAATAACCCATAGGCTATTATTCCAAGGCACAACTGCCCCTGTTCCACACTCACCTTCATTGTTGTAATAAGCCAAATGGGGATAAACTCCAGATATCTGGTCTTTCGTTTCTTTCTTATGCAAACTGGAGCAACTGATAAGTCCGGTCAGCAAACAGAGTGTGAGTAGTTTTTTCATTTTTCAATATATAGTATTTTCATTCAAAGTCAAGTCATTCACGGGTGCATAATGACCAACGAAGATAAACATAGTTCGTTTACCATCAAATAGATTAAATACTTTTACACGATGGTAGTAAGTTGGTGATGGATAAAATTGACTCTATCCTGCATCGTCTTATGATGTAAAGACATGAGATATTTACTTCGAAAAACTCACATGGATAAAAAACACTGTTAAAAGCGAAAAATATATGGACAATAGAAAATATAGTTGTATATTTGAGTTAAAATATAGAAAGAAATGACAACAAGAACCTTAAACATCCTATATATTTCAGTGAGTCAACCAGTCACAGCAAAGGCAAGCAACTCTTCTTAAAGGAGCTGCCCTTAAAGGCTTTTCTTTACCGGAAAGTTTAGCCTTGCTCTTATGACCGGTTTTGCACTTGCTCCATAGTGGATAGATTTCCACAAATCTTACCTGACGATCGGGATTCGGCTTACAAAAAGCGAAATCGTCAACAGCTTAAAAAGGCTGTAGCTACTACAAACTAGCTACAGCCTTTCTTTTTTGTGTTAATTAATGTTTCTACTTTAGAGCAAAATGAATACTGACATTTTGAAAAAAGACTACTGACATTTCTCAAAAAGGGTATATTGTTTTTACAAAAAGACTATACCCTTTTTAAAATCTCTCATAATTGGCTGATATTACACAATATTTAACCTAATTAATGTATAATATTGAATTTGTTTGCAAACACCCTTTGCTGCATTTCTTTTATCAGCCAAAGAGTGCGTTAATAATTCCTAATTATACATAAAAAGACAGCATTCAACAAGGGGGTTTGCTTCAATGATTAGCTTAAAAAGAAGCTACATAATGGTTCAATAACATTAAGACTTTCAGGTGGCGATTCATATCAAGAAGACACAATTCGGAATAGTTAATCAACTAAATGTTTATTTCTTTACACTAAGGTCGTATGGAATTGCGTGAGCAATCACGTACACCTTTACATATTTATAACGCAATCGTAACATCGCAGATTTTTTATTTTTATGGATTTGAGTGATTTAACAAAAAATCATGCTTCGTTTCATAAAGAAAACAAATAAAAGCTTGATTTTTAAAATATAAAAAACCATATTTGCTATAAACATACTTTACAAGCATATTTGCTGTATTTCAAGTATGACTCAATAATTGAACCTTAAGGTATAAAATGTTGTTTTTGCAAATTATTAAATTTGTAACAAGGTATACATAATACTAAGAATATGGAAAAACATAAAAGCACCAATCTAATATACATCATTTTCGATACCCATATAAGACCTGAAGAGATCTCTTTATTCAGAGGTGCTATCATTAAAAGTATGGAAGGAAATCCCGATATATTATTTCACAATCACATGGATAAAGAGTTTAGATATGCCTATCCTTTAGTTCAATATAAAAGAATCCACCAGAAAGCAGCTATTATTTGTATTGACGAAGGAATAGACTCTGTAAGGAAGTTTCTTGCTACCACTGATTTCAAATTCAGATTAGGAAAAAAAACTGTGCAAATGGTCATAGAGAATCTAGAAACAGTCCAAGTAGCCATAAAAATTCAACCAACACTTATTCGTTATAATATAAAAAACTGGCTACCACTAAGTCAGAGTTCTTACAAGAAATACAAATTGATGACAAGTCTTTTAGAACAAGTTGCTTTTCTTGAAAGGATACTTATTGGCAATATTTTATCTTTTGCAAAAGGCATTCATATTTTCTTTGACAAGAGGATTGCTTGCCATATAACAGCCATCCATAATCAAGGACCAAGCCATTATAAAAACACTCAGTTAATCAGTTTCGACATTGAGTTCGATTGCAACGTACTGCTTCCTGACCTTATTGGCATAGGTAAAGGAAGTAGTATTGGCAATGGTGTCATATTTAAAAAAGAAAAAACATAATATTGAAAACCTAATACACATAATATGAAGAAAACATATCTCTATGGAGCCTCGGTGCAAGGTATCCAAGATTTCATTTTTCAAACAAACGAATTGAAAGATATTGCAGGTGCCAGTGAACTAGTGCATCGAATTTCCAGCGCTGAATTTGCGGCAATGTTAAAGGAAGCGGGTGTGAATCTTCCTTTAGACTCAATAGATAGTGATTCAAATGCTATACTGAATACTGCCGGAAATATCAAATACTTTTTCGAAGATGAAAAGCAATGTCAAAAAGTAGTTCGAGAGTTTCCTCAAAGAGTGCTCCGCATGGCTCCGGGCATAACCATTAGTCAAGCGGTAGTAACTTGCGAAAGCGACTCGGACTTTCCCGAGCAAGTAGCTAAGCTAGAGAATCGGCTCAGAATTCAGCGCAACAAGCCATTTAAGAGTACCAACCTTGGGTTAATTGGAATAAAAAGAGCACCTAAGACTGGACTACCTGCTACAAAACATGACAACAAAACGGATGAGTTACTAGATAAAGCAACCGAAGCTAAAAGAGATAAAACAAAGAAAGGAGGAAAAAATGTCACCTTTGAATTATCTAAAAAATGCTTTGGCATAAAGGACTTAGACCATGAACGTATTGCTTATGATATTGGAAAGATTACGGATAAAAACAACTGGATAGCTGTGATTCATATTGATGGTAATGGTTTGGGGCAGATTATCCAAAAAATGGGTAAAAGCAAAAGACGATTCAAAGAATTCTCACAAAAATTAGATCAAGCAACTATTGCTTCTGCTCAAGCTGCTTATCGAGCAGTTGAGGAGTTGTTTGTCAATCGATCAGACGTTTCTGCTCCTATTCCTATTCGCCCCATTGTACTAGGTGGAGACGATCACACCTTAATTTGCCGAGCAAATCTAGCTATTGAATACACAGCCCAATTCTTACAATCATTTGAAAAGGAGACAAAAGCAAGTATACTGCCATTACTTGAAACAGAAGGTTTCAAATTTGATCACCTAACGGCATGTGCCGGAATAGCATTCATTAAATCATCTTACCCTTTCCATTATGGGGCTCACCTGGCTGAAATACTATGCACTAGGGCAAAGAAGGATTCAAAAAAAGAAGCACATTTAAAGAATGAACTTCCTTTATCTTCTTTGATGTTTCATAAGGTGCAAGATAGCTTTATTGAAGACTTTGATCTCATTGCCCAAAGAGAATTAGCTCCAAACGCTAAGTCTTCCTTTGAGTTTGGTCCTTATTACTTGGATAACGCTCCTAAAAATAGGTGGGAAATTTCAACCTTGATAGATCAAATGAAACGATTGGATAACGAAGAGGGAAACAAGGCCAAATCCCATCTTCGCCAATGGATGGGACTTATGCACGAGAACATACATCTAGCTGAACAGAAAAAGCAGAGGGTGGTTTCCATGATTGGAAATAAGGACCTAAGGGAGCTATTTAAAAACGTCACAGACGGTACACCAAGAGAAGGGAAAAACTATTATCCCGCCTATGACCTTTTGGCTCTACATTCTATTACAACACAAGAAACGAATAAATAATCAGACCAGATGAAAGACATACATTATCAAATAGAATTCTTTACCGAATGGCATTGCGGATCAGGATTAGCCGCCGGCGCTGATGTAGACGCCCTCGTTGTCAAAGATAAGAGCAACCTACCCTTTGTGCCCGGGAAAACAATCAAAGGGTTGGTGAGGGAGGCTGCGGAAGAAATACTGTCTCTTGCAAACCAACGGGAAGATAAGAAGGAAATCTTCTGTCTGGTTTTCGGCAATTCAGAAGATCGAAATAACCTGGACAACACGGAAGAAATGGTTTCCAAGGCACGACAAGGGGTCGCTTTTTTTACGAATGCGGAATTACCAGAGAGCCAACAAACCTTTATTAACGAAAAAAAGCTCGCTTCGTTTCTTTATCGCAGCACTTCCTCTACGGCGATTGACTCGGAAACCGGGATTGCCAAAGAACATAGTTTAAGAAGAATGGAAACGACGGTGCCTTGCGTCTTGGAAGGACGTATACTAAACGTGCCTATCAATTTCGAAAAGGACATTGTGGATGCTCTTAGCTACATCAAACGCTTAGGTCAAAACAGAAACCGAGGCTTGGGACGATGCGACATAAAAATACTGGAAGGAGGAAGATTATGAAAAAACTACGCTTTAAATGCACGCTACTTTCTGACATCATCATCAATCAAAAAGCGGCGACTGAAGGTAACCAGGAAACGTTAGACTTTATTCCGGGAAATAATTTCTTAGGAATTGCCGCAGGTGTTTTATATCAGAAAGAGGTGTTGACCCCGGAAGAACAGTTGGCTGTCTTTCATAGTGGGAAAGTGCGCTTTGGAGATGCTCACCCTTCTTCACACAACTCATCCGTACGCTCAGTGAAGGCTCCCCTTAGTATGGCTAAACCCAAAATAGAAGCAGGTGACCCATTGAAAAACACGTACATCCTCCATCATCCGGAAGCGCAAAACAAAGAAAACAAGGCCAAACAATTAAAAAGTTACCGCACCGGTTTCTATACGTTTACACAGCATCAAGGAGTGAAAGTGATTACGAATAAGTCTTTCGCAATCAAGTCGGCCTATGATGCCGAGAACAGAAGATCGAAAGATGCTCAAATGTACGGTTATGAATCCATAGATAAAGGAACCGAATTTTTGTTTGAGGTCGAAATAGACAACGAGCTTTCAGACCAACTGACAGAAAAAATTAAACAGGCATTGATAGGTGACAAAAAACGTATTGGTAGGTCTCGCACGGCACAATATGGATTGGTAAAAATAGAGGTGGCCGACTTTGAAGAGGTTCAAACAGATGTACTTATCGATGAAGGTATCGTATATGTCTATGCCGATGGACGATTGATCTTCTTGGACGACTCCGGAACGCCGGTCTTTACACCAACGGTTGAGCAATTAGGATTTGAGTCTGGAGAAGCAACAATTTGCTGGAAAAAAACACAGATACGAACGTTCCAATATGCCCCCTGGAACTCCATCCGTCAATCTCGTGACACCGATCGTTGTGGCATAGAGAAAGGGAGTGTCTTTGCAGTCAACACGAAAAAAGGTATACCTCACCAAACGTACATTGGCTCCTATCGCAATGAAGGTTTTGGCAAAGTGTTTTACAATCCTGCCTTTTTAACACCGAAAGAGGATGGCACTGCTGCTTGGCCACTGATGGCTGAGTCTGATAACCAACCCTCTGCAAAGTTCACAAAGGAAAAACAAGAAAAGACCGAGACCAAGAATGATACATTGCTCGAGTTTTTGGTGGCTAATAAAGAAAAGCAGGCGATAGAATTGACCATTTATGAATCTGTCAACCAATTTGTTGAAAAAAACAAAGACAGATTTAAAGAAGACCGCTTTGCCTCCCAGTGGGGAACCATTCGGAGCATCGCGACACAATACACTGATGACAAAGTGATTAAGAACAAGCTATTTGCTGAGAAAACCGGTTATTTAACCCATGGGGTTGCAAAGGATAAATGGGATAAACGCGGTAGAAGGGATATACTAAAAAAGTACATTGATTCAGCAGAAAAAAACACCGTACAACTGCACCTCATCAACTTAGCGGCAGCCATGGCTAAAGCAGCAAATAACAAGTAAGAAAGGAGAAAGAGAATGAATAAGAAAATAACATATACCCATCGACACCTCGCCCGTGTACTAATTGAAGCTGCAACCCCGCTAGTAGTAGGGTTCGGCGATAAGGATATTCTCACAGATGCTGTTGTGGCTACTGATGTAAATGGTCTTCCCTATATTCCGGGTACCGCTTTAGCAGGCGTTTTTCGACATATACTGGGAGAACATGTCGCGAAAGCTTTTTTCGGTTTCCAAGGAAAGGATAAGCATGAAGGGAAAGGGTCCGAAATAGTATTTACTGAAGCCAAAATGGTTGGATTTGAAGGTAAGCCGATAGATGGTCTTCAGAAACAAACAAAGCTATTCGCTTCGACAGATGAAAGAAAAAAAGCCTTCTATCATCCATTTGTTAATTTACCCATCAGACAGCATGTGCGCATCAACGCAAAAGGGACAAATGAAGATGCGGGAAAATTTGACGAGCAGGTGGTCTATAAAGGCGCTCGCTTTTGCTTTGAGATTGAAATGGTTTCCGGTGGAAGTGAAGAAGATAAAGCATGTTTTCATGCCGTGTTGAATGCACTGGCTAATCGCACATTCCGTATCGGAGGAGGCTCACGCAAAGGCTTTGGTGAGATTAAAGTCGTAAGCATACAGGAAGCCTTGCTTGATTTGCAAGCACCTGACGATTTACGGGCTTACCTAAAGAAGTCATCCAGTCTGGCTGAAAACTGGGGAAAAGAATTGAAAGCCAAGGAGTACACAGGCACTAGCCCGGAGGCTGACGAATGGAGCGAATATATGCTCACACTTCAGCCGGAAGACTTTTACTTGTTTAGCTCCGGTTTTGGAAACGACCAAGCTGATATCACACCGGTCTCTGAGGCCATTATTGAGTGGAGCGGTTCGCTTCCGGCACTTCCCTTTTGGCAAACCCAGACTGCACTTATCCCTGCCAGCTCAGTCAAAGGGGCTTTATCGCATCGGGTGGCTTATCACTACAACTTATTGAACCAGCATTTTGCCGGTGAAGGAGAGGCAACCGTAGGCAACGAGAATCCGGCAGTTCAAGCATTATTTGGTTATGAGAACAGCAAATGGAAAGAACCGCAAAAAAGGGGAAACATCCTCCTTTCAGACATCATCGAAGCAAAAAATGTTAGAAAGAAAGTACTCAACCATGTGGCTATCGACCGTTTTACGGGTGGCGCTATTCACGGAGCCTTGTTTGATGAAGAAACCATTTATGGAAAGGGAGAACGCTTTACATTTAAGCTTCTGGTTAACCAGGCCGCTCTAAAAAAAGAAGAGGATAACAAAAACATACAACAAGCGCTAGAAAACGCACTGCAAGATATCTGTACAGGTCTACTTCCTCTTGGAGGAGGTGTAAATAGAGGAAACGGGGTATTTAATGGAACCATAACAAAAGACGGAAAGGAGTTACACAATGAATAATATTAATAAAGGAATCTATGAAGGGTATTATTGGATGAGCAATGAGAAAAAGCCTATCACGCTAGATAAAGAACCTTTTGAGCAATCGTTAAACCCGGCAGAGAACCCGTTTGTGGTAGAAGCTCAGCTTTTCGACAGCAACCAGCTTCTATCGTATAGTATCCGTTTTGTGGATGGTGAATACCTTGTCAAGGAGTTTACGCTGCTGGAAAGTGAGCTAAACCCGGATACAAATGATATAGAAAGGTATATCCCGCAAAGGATAGAAGCAGCTGGCTTAAACTTCTTACAGCGATGGAAGGAAGAACCGGATGAATACTGTGAAAATATGCTCGTACTCAAACCGGCAGAGATGATTTTTATAGGTTTTAATCATAAAGAAGAAAGGAAATAGTATGGCAACAATGAAAGCCCCCTTTAATTTTGTCCCTTTATCGGATGAAGTGTTTTTTCCCGACTGGGCTAATGATATATCACACGATATTCCATTTAAGGATGGCATCTCAGGAAGCATTGAATTGAAAATAACAGCAGAGTCACCCATTTTTGTTCGGAATGGACATACCAAGGAAGAAGCAGAAAAGAAAACACAAGAGTTTAAGGATTTTAGTAATATAGATGGCATTTACTTCATTCCATCCACTACAATCAAAGGAACTATTCGCAATGTGCTGGAAATTATAAGCTTTAGCAAAATGCAGCAGGTCTCGAATAAAAAGTACAGCATTCGAGATTTACAGTTACCAAAATATCTTGCTTTTTTTCAAAACTCAAACATCCATTGTGGGTGGATGAGAAAAGAAGGAGAAGAGAAGGTGATTATTACAGATTGTGGTATTCCAAGGAGAATATCACATAAGGACTTAGATGAAAATTTCGGCACGACTTTTTGTGAGAAGTTTGCTAATCCTGTTACTTTCAAAAAGGATGATAATAAAACAGCCAAGTTTAAATACGAACAAATAGGCAAAGCTAAATTAACAAGTAAATTTGAAGAGCTACAGCTAAATAAAGAAAATGCAGTAGATAAGCGGATTAGAGTTCGTTTTGATTCGCATGGGAAAGAAGGAACTATTGTTTTTACTGGTCAATCAGGGATTAGAAAAGAAAAAGTGCTTAACTATGATAAAACTATAAGACAAAAAGCTTCAGGTAAGTTCTATGAGTTTGTTTTTATGAATGAAGCATTAGGAACATTCGAATTAGACACCTATGATAAAGAAGGGATTTATAACGATTTTCTGTTTGTATATAAAGATTCTAAAGACTGGGAGTTTTGGAGGGGAAAAATGAGAAAAGGAGAAAGTGTCCCTGTTTTTTTCTATAAAAATGATTCTGGTGAATTAGAGCATGTGGGTCTTTCGTATCTCTATAAGCTACCTTCTAAAAAACGAATTAAGGAATATTTACCCCAAGAGCATTCTTTAAACTCCTTAGACTTCAGCGAGTGTATTTTTGGTACAACTTCTAATAATAAACTAAAAGGAAGAGCCTGGTTCTCTCATGCAATGACAGATCAGAAAGCAACAAATAAAGAACTTCGTGTATATATGGGAAGCCCCAAACCAAGCTATTATCCCATCTATCTGAAGCAAGATGGAGAGGGCGGATATATGGAGAAAGATGGAAAATCTGTTCTATTTAAAACGATGCTACATGATACTAGCGTTATCCTGAAAGGATGGAAACGCTATCCGATACGAAACAATTGGGACAGAGTTCTTTCTATCCCCGAAGGTCAGGATGAGAATGCAAATCCCTTTATTCCTATGCCTACAGGAAGTGTATTCTCCAGCATACTCCGATTTCATAACCTTAAACGCGTTGAATTAGGAGGCTTACTAGAGGCTATTCTTTTACCGGATGGACATAGTCATACGATGGGCTTTGCCAAAGCATACGGATATGGAAGGGTGAAAATAGAAATAGGAAAAGTAAAAGGGGTAAATTCAAATGATATTCAAACCTTCAAAGATGAATTTAAACAACTCTTATCTAACCAAATAAAGGACTTTAAAAAAAGCGCGCAGAAACAAGAGTTCTTAGACATGAGCAAACCACAAGATTTAGTTATTCCATTAGAGTATATGGAGTTGGATGACTTTGTAGCTTGCAAACGACAAAACAAGAGTAAAAACAACCCAAAAACAGGTGAATATTTACAATATTACTCTGAATTAATAAAAAAAGAAGAAAAGTCAAAGATTACAAGAGAAAAGTCAGAAGTTGAAGCAACTGTTGCTGTCTTTAATCGATTTGCAAAACAAGTACGCTTTGAAGGAGATAAAAACAGATATCCATTGGATATGAATAAAAAAAGTACTAAGCTTAAGATTGGAGAGGTTATTATTGTTGAGAAGCAAGTAAAAAATGGGAAAGTAGAGAGAGTAACCTTTAAGCGAAAAGCATGATAAAAAACCTCAAAGTAGCATGACAAAGACTCATATCGCTTTAGTAGGTGGTCAGCCTCTACCTATCTATTTGGGAATCCAGACGTTTGATCCGGAACAAGTGATTCTGATTCATTCGGAGCAGACTCGAGAAGAGGCTGAACGAATTGCCACCGAAGTACCAACCAGCACTTCAGTGACATTCAGACTACTCGATCCGGTTGACTTGACGGCAATCTTAAAAGTAGCGGAGGATTGTGCCGCTAAAGTAAGAAAGACTGATACGGTTTCTGTCAACGTATCCGGCGGAACCAAACCTTGGGCACTTGCTTTTTTTACTTTTTTCAGTAAGCTAGAACAGGCAACGGTTGTTTATATTGATCAAAACTGCAGGGTATGGGACTTTTCTACCGGGATCAATCATTTGGTGGAATTTGAGATGGATGTTCTGTTCCGATTATATGGAAATCCTCTGACAGACTACACGGCATTTAAGGACTACACGAAACAAGATTTACAGATGCTTAGTAAGGTAAAGAGGCTGCGCAGTTTTAATCATTCGGAATTTTATGAAGTCACCAAGCCCTTTGAGAAAAATCCGAGCACATCCATGTCAACCACAAAGGTAGGATCTTCACTTCAATGGGATTCATCAAGCGATGCCTTTGTTATTCATCTGAAAAACAAAAAAGGAAAAGTTTTTTCAGAGCGTCTTTCTTCTCCACATATCCGGCAGCTACTCTTGAATACCGGTTGGTTCGAATATGAAGTAGCTACGGTGCTTGCTAAATGGGACAAACAAAAAGAGATACGGATGAACTGTTTGTTTCCAACGAAGAATAGACCCAACCCAAAAGAGCTTCCTAAAAACGAGATTGACATTATTGTAGATACAGGAACAAAACTCTTATTTGTTGAATGCAAAACGCAAGTCTACAACAATACAGATATTGACAAATTCAATAGTGCGGTAAAGAATTATGGGGGCATGGGTAGCAAGGCCATTTTAATCACAGAAGGAAAGCTTGCGCCTAAAGCCATAGAAAAATGCAAGGACTATGATATCCTCCATTTCAGTTTCAGTCAAGAGATGCTCGGACAAGATCCTGCCACCATGCTATTCTTATTATTGAATCACGAATTGTTTAACATTAATCCAAAGTAAAATTATGAGTCGCAAAGTATTTATATCTTTTCTAGGTACAACTAATTATACAATGGTTCAGTACTCCTTTAGTGGAGAAAGAAGTAAACCTGTTCGGTTCGTACAAGAAGCATTAATAGGTATTCTATGTAAAGATTGGAAAGAGAGTGATCAGATTCTGATTTTCCTCACTGAAAAATCAGAAGAAAAAAACTGGCTAAACGATGGACATCAGATGGGAGTGGTTGGTTTAGAAGAAACATTGAAAAATAAAACGGACCTTAAACCACCAGTTGAAAAAGTATTGATCCCTGAAGGTTTTAACGAGGATGAAATATGGGAGATTTTTGAAAAGGTGTATAGTAAATTAAAATTTCAAGATGAAATCTATTTTGATGTTACGCATGCCTTTCGGTCAATCCCTTTATTCTCCACGGTTTTGTTCAACTTCGCCAGAACTATGAAAGAAACTACTCTTGCTGCAGTTTATTATGGTGCTTTTGAAGCTGCAAATGCATCTCAAAACCCAGATCCAGGTAGTGCGCCTATTATTGATCTAACTGGAATTGCGCGGCTACAAGAATTAAACCAAACTGCAAGTAACTTTATTGAGTTTGGAAAGGTTGGTTCTATAAGCAATGCTATTCAGCTACCTTACCAAAATAAAGGACAAACTAAAAGTCAAAGAAAAATAGATGCAGCAATAAATACACTCAATCGTAATATGGCATTGTTCGATGACTATCTTCTTACCTGTCGAATGAGCGATATACGAAGTGGGAAATTCATTAAAGAGATTAGAGAAAGTCTCAATATGGTGAAAGAAGAGGAGCTTATAACGAAAGCAGAAAAGAGGCTACTAAAAAAAATAGAAGAAGATATTAAATATTTTGTAAGTGAAGATTCTGATAAAAACATTCGGGCCGCTATAGATTGGGCCGTTAAATATAATTTGACCCAACAAGCTTACACTTTAGGACAAGAATATATCATCACGCTCATTTGCAATATACTGATAGAGAAAAATCCATATAAAGAGGAAGCACCCTTACATTGGGAAGATCTGACCAGTGAAGAAAAAAAGAAAGAGAAAAAAAGAAAAAAAGAAAGAGAAAAAGACTTTAGGCTATACATAAGCAGCATCTTAAGTATTGATGAAAAGGATATCCCTAATAACTTCCAAAGAGATTTAAAAGTATATAAACATATGACTGAAGAAATTCTCCAATTGCATTGGATAAAAAAAGTCAGAAAGCATTTTTGGACTTTATCTGATAATAGAAACACGCTCAACCATGGAAAAGGAGATAAATCAGCAGAAAAAATCAGAGACGAATTTGACATTCCTTATCAAGCCTGTATTGAAATCTTAGACGCAATCAATCATGTTAATTAACTTAACAAATCATCCATCAGTGTCTTGGTCGGTAGAACAGCTCTCTGCAGCCAAAGCTTATGGGGAGATAAAGGATATATCGTTCCCTTCGATTGACCCTTCGGGAGACGAAGACTATATTAATCTACTTAGCGAGGAGTATCTACAGTTGATTCTTCAAATGAATGTGAAAAAGAACTGCACCGTACATATCATGGGAGAGATGACATTCTCTTTTTCACTTATCGAAAAGCTTAAGATGCATCAAATTCCATGTATTTCCTCAACCACCAAACGAATGGTAGATGAAAAAGAAAACAGCAAGGAGGTTTTTTTTGAATTTAGACGTTTTAGAAATTACCTATAAAAAGACCCAAGGTTATGAAACAAGTCCTATTTCTTCGTCAAGTTATCTAAAGCTATGAAAATAAAAAGCCGGACAGTATTGAATGCCATTGCGCCAAATAACAACGATTCACGTATGAGAATAAAATTGACAAACCAGCAACAACACGCACTGGATTTACTGACTCAGTTTATTAATAATGATGAACGTGTTTTCATCTTGAAGGGCTATGCCGGAACAGGTAAGACGACTTTAATGAAAGAGCTAATTACCGTACTAAAAGAGCAGAAAATAAATTATAACCTTTGGGCTTCAACCGGCAGAGCAGCCAAAATATTATCAAATGTCACAGAAGTTAAAGCCGAAACGATTCATAGCGGTATTTATCAATATACAGACTTTAATCAGGATTTAGAGCAGGTCACCCTGCATATAGAACAAAATGCTGCTGATAAGACCGGGCAGTTATATCTTAAGTTTGAATTAACACCTTTAGCTAATGACAAACTAAAAGAAAAGAAGTTATATATTATTGATGAGTCTTCGATGATTGCTGATATTGAAAATCCTATAGTTACACAAGCTATGTTTGGAAGTGGGCGGCTACTCAAAGATATGTTGGATTACAATCCAAAAGGTAAGTTTATTTTTGTAGGAGATATCTGCCAGTTACCTCCTATCACACAAAAAATTTCTCCTGCCTTACACCCCGAATATTTTAAATCAGAATACCGAATTACGCCTACAGAAATAGAACTGACTCAAATAATGAGGCAATCTAAAGACAATGATATTATCCATGCTGCCGGCAAGATTAGAAGACTCTATCATTCGGTTCCCAAAGTTAAATGGGGTAATCTTCCACTAAAAGGATATAAAGATATTATTATTTATCCGGACGCTGTTTCACTAATTAATGCCTATATCCAAAAAGTAAAAGAGAAAGGCTTTAATGAAGCGACAATGATCTGTCGCTCAAATAGAAAATGCAATGAACTCACGGATATCCTACGCCCTGCTTTTGGGAAAACAGGTAAGATACAAGAAGGAGATTTACTGCTTGTTACACAAAACAACTACATTTCCGGATTGATGAATGGAGATATGGTCACAGTTGAACAAGTTAATAAAAATATTACTCAACAAGCTGGATTTAGTTTTCGTAAAATTGAGGTAAAGGAATTATTTACACAGAAAATTTACACTCAACTAGTTTTAGAAGACTTGATATATAGTAACGAGCCGAATCTTAACGCTGAACAACAAAAGTGGCTCTTTATTGACTTTTATCAAAGAATGAGGAAACAAGGTATCAAACAAAAAAGCACTATGTTTAAAGAACATATGCTATATGATCCGTTTCTTAATGCACTGCGTGCCTCTTATGGCTACGCACTCACCTGCCATAAAGCTCAAGGAGGAGAGTGGAATCATGTATTCTTAGATATCCCTAGAAACATCACCTTAAATCCGACACAAGCTAGTTACCAATGGGTATATACAGCCATGACTAGAGCTAAAACGAAGGTGCATATAGTGAATGATTTTTTTATTCAATAAACATTAAAACTCAACCATGGAGCTTATTGTTAACACATTTGGGACTTCTATCAACCGAGACAATGAAGGGTTTGTTATTACTCATAAGGATGGCAAACAACGTATACCGGCAAAAGGAATCCACGCTATCCAAATTAGTAAAGGGGCGCAAATTACAAGTGACGCTATTCTACTAGCTATAGAAAACGAGATAGAAGTTCTTTTTATGGATAGATCCGGTTCACCCGTTGGCCGCTTATGGAGTCCGAAGTACGGATCCATTTCCACTATCCGAAAGGGACAAGTTAATTTTACTTTCTCAAAAGATGCTGTTGAATGGATAAAGAGTATTATTCGTCAAAAAATTGAGAATCAACAAGCATTGCTACTTATTATGCATGTTGACAATGAAGCAACGAGTAAGAAAGTAAAGCAGGCAATCAATAAGCTGGAAGACTATCGGATTAAGCTAAAAACTACAGAAGGAGAAGTAATCTCGGATGTAGCCCCAACTCTTCGAGGCTGGGAAGGAGCTGCTTCAAAAATCTATTTTGAAACGATGAACCATTTTCTTCCTGAGAAATTTCGTTTTGATAAGCGTTCGCAACATCCGGCTTTAGACGTACCGAATGCTTTTCTAAACTATGGATATGGCATTTTATATGGGAAAATAGAAGGTACATTGATAAAAACAGGTATAGACCCATATATTGGAGTGCTGCACCGAGATGATTATAACAGACCTGTACTTGTCTATGACATCATTGAAATATATAGAGTTTGGGTTGATTACGTTGTATTTAACTTAATTGGCCAAAACATTATCAGTGAAGAGTTTTATTCTATAAAAAAGGATGGTTCATATTGGCTAGAAGCGTTAGGAAAAAGAGTGCTTATTCAATCTCTAAATGATTACATGGAAGAAGTAGTTAATATTAAAGGCGTCACACGCTCTCGTTCATATCAACTCTTCCTCTACGCTCAAGATTTAGCGCAAAAATTCAAAGCATTTTGTTAAAGGAATTATTTAATACCAAAAGTTATCTATATGCTATTAGCTGGAAGTAAAATTACTAAGCCTGATGATGAGCTAAAAAAGCTTAATCTTGATTATCTCTATCATAGCATTCGTTCACCTAAGCAGGCTATTATCTCACAAATAAGACAACTAAGGATTGTTAGAGCCATTGACAGTAAGCAGTACTCACTCCTTAAAAAGCAATTGCCTTACTTTGTTTGTGCTCATTTCAATCCTCCATATAGGAAAACTGAAAATTTCGGTTATATAGAATATTTCGTTGTTGACATTGATAATCTTTCGGAGAAAGAGTTATCCTTAGCTGAGATAAGAAGAAAGATTGAAGAAGACGGACGAGTAGTCATGAGCTTTGCTTCACCAGGTGAAGATGGATTGAAAGTATTGTTTCGACTGCAAGAACGATGCATGGACGCTGGACTATACTCTCTATTTTACAAAACTTTCGTGAAGCAGTTTTCAATTACTTATCACATTGAACAAGTGGTTGACACCAAAACCTCTGATGCTGCCCGTGCTTGCTTTATCAGCATTGATCCTGATATATATTACAACCCTGAAGCAACTGCAGTTGATTTAAACTCCTTTATTGATATTAATAACCCAGCTGCATTATTTGAAATGAAGCATACTCAGGACAATGAAGATAAAGTAGCTCTAGCTATCAACTCTGAACCTAAAACATCTATAATTAGTGAAGATACAATGCAGAATATTAAATCTATTTTACACCCTAAGTTGAAACAACTGAAAAAGCCGATGCCCTATGTACCAGAGCAGCTAAATGAGATTATAGCCGACCTTAAAAAGTTTATTGAGGAAACTGGAGCAATTGTGCCAGCTATAACTAATATCAGCTATGGGAAAAAGATACAAATACGAATTGGAGTAAGACAAGCTGAAATCAATCTATTTTATGGTAAAAAAGGATTTACAGTTGTCAAGTCTACTCGAACAGGTACATCAACAGAAATAAACGATCTTATGTCAGATTTAATAGAAAGCTTCCTTTTATACTATAGTAACTAGTCAAATGTTTCATGAAAAAAAAGAAAAAAGAACCTTTATCATTCTTTGATACCCTGCGTAAAATCAAACATGCAGGAATATCGGGCTCAGTAGTACCTAACCGTCTCCCAAATGACTTAAATGCTATACCTTCCATTGAAAAGCGTATTGAAGAAGTTATGCGAATTATAAACTCACAAAATAGAAAACCTGGTAATATGTTGTTTTTCGTAATGTATGATATTGAAGATAATAAGGTACGTTATCAGATTGCAAAATATCTAATAAAGAAAGGATGTACCCGTGTTCAAAAGTCTATTTATTTAGCCGATTTAGATAATACAAAGTATAACCAAATTAAAGATGACCTAACTGAAGTTCAATCTCTATATGATAATGAAGACAGTATTCTAATTGTACCTATATCAACAGACTTATTAAACTCCATGAAAGTTATTGGAAAAACAATTGATATAGATATCATCACACATAGCAGAAACACACTCTTTTTTTAAAGTCAGTCAACTTTCTCACTTAAAAAAACGCTCTTTGAAATATTGAAAAATAAAACTATCTTTGCAGCCCCAAATTCGCACATTATTTTCTTATTTTTTTTATAAAAGATTGAAAAAACAAAGAATTAATGCACTCAAAATAAGAACAATACAAATACACCTGTCAGAGACCATCATCCAGTAAAATAAGGATTAAGAC
>CAZSWS010000059.1:0-19241 GCA_964610765.1 uncultured Parabacteroides sp. | reverse complement strand
TGTGGACCGGTTAGCTCACAAGTGTGGACTGATCGGCTCACAGCTGTGAGCCGATCAGTTGTCCCTACCCTTTTCTACAAACACCTAGAGGCTATCAAATAAATAACTGGCAATAAGATACTTATAAACACCTGTTTAGCTTGACATTTTCAAGCCCTAAACACCGTGCTTACTGAAACAGGTTGGCTCTTTAAATTTGATGATTAATCCGGGTTGACTTACTGTCTGCTTTTTTTGAATTATGCACGCGTGTTTTTAGGCTTTGTAAGGTTGGCTTTTTTGTGTGCAATATACTTGCGTGGGTATGCTTGTTTGAATATGCCTCGTGTGAACGTAAGGTGGAAGTCGGAAAATAGGTGTATATAGTTACGAAACAGCTTGAAAAGGCCTTGAAAAAGAGAATATTTTACTCCGATTAAATGAAGTATATATCCAATTCTTTTCAGTATATTGTAACCTTATTATTAATAAGTGTGCATGATGCGTATGAGAAAAGAGAAATTTCATATTGAATATGACTTCGGCATTGCTTCTAAACGTAGTCTGTGGAATCATTTGACTACACCGCCGGGGCTTTCTTCTTGGTTTGCTGATGATGTAATTATAGATGGAAATATCTACCGGTTCAAATGGCACAAAGAGGAAGATCCGGCAGAAGTTTTAAACATGAAAACGGAACATAGTATTCGCTATCGTTGGTTAGGCGACTGTGAATACTACTTTGAGTTTTTGATTCATACCATTGAGCTAACTAATACGATAGCTTTAGAAATTACCGATTTTGCTGAGGCGGATGAGAAGAAAGATGCTATAGAGCTTTGGGATTCTCAGGTAGATGCACTCAAACGCTCGTTGGGTCTTTAAGATTTTCCATTGATTGGTTTTGGAAAACTCTTATTTGAAAACTTGAATGATTATTCACTCAAGGACTGTCTAGACGTGCTGTATTTAAAAACCCTTTACTCAGTTTAACTAGATATACCAAGCTTTATATGTTTTTTTCCACTACTTTTGTCCTCTGAAATTGAGGAGTGATGCTAAAAACTAAGCGTTTATATACATTTATGCTGCAGACTTTCCTGCCGATGTTCTTTTTGACATTTGGGATAAGTCTCTTCGTTATATTGATGCAGTTCCTTTGGCGATATATTGATGATATCGTAGGTAAGGGAATTGATTTAGCTATATTGGCTAAATTGTTTTTTTATGCCGCACTAACGTTTGTTCCTATGGCCATGCCTTTGGCAGTTCTTTTAGCTTCGTTAATGTCATTTGGGAATCTGGGCGAACGCTTTGAATTATTGGCGATGAAAGCTTCCGGCATATCGCTGTTGCGCATCATGAAGCCACTGATTATTGTGGCTGTTTTTATTTCTATCCTCGCTTTTGTTTTCTTAAACAATGTCATACCTGTCGCACAAGTAAAGTTATACACATTGCTATACTCCGTCCGTGATAAATCTCCTGAAGTAGAAATTCCGGAACGTGTGTTTTATAAAGAAATCCCCGGTGTCAATGTTTATGTGGTGAAGAAAGAACCTAAAACAGGTATGTTTAGGGAAATGATGCTGTATGACTACTCCGAGGGGTTTGATAATGCCCGTATTATTTTGGCAGACTCCGGGCAGCTGAAGATGTCGGCAGATAAACTTTACTATGTTTTATCACTCTATTCCGGCGAATCATTTGAAAACCTGCAAAGCCAAACCGGAGCTAGTCGGAAATCTCAAACTGAGGCTGTCCCCTATCGAAGAGAAAGCTTTCAGACCAAAGATTTGCTGATAGAGTATGATGCAAACTTAGAACTTACGGACGAGACTTTTATGCAGAACCAATATATTGGGAAGAACTTAAACGATTTGCGTTTGTCTATTGATACGATGTCTGTAGAGATTGATAGTGTTCGTGCTGAAAATGCTAAAGGCATCTATGCCCAGTCTTACCGAAAAACGCTAGAAGGATATACCGACACATATTCTCCACCTCGGACGGCTACATCTGAAGAATCGGAAGAAGTCGATGAAGTGCAGAGAATGCGAGAAATGGGCTTCACTGAAATGTATGATACGAAGTCCGGTTCAGAGCGCGCTTCACTCTTGAATCGTGCCAAGCAGTCGATAGAGACTATGCGCTCTGACTATTTTTTCCGTTCGCTAACCGTCAATGAAGACATCAAGAAGATAATCCGCCACTATACCGAGATGCATAAGAAGTTCACCAGCTCACTGGCTTGTCTGTTGTTCTTTTTTATTGGAGCTCCGTTAGGGGCTATCATTCGTAAGGGTGGTTTGGGAACGCCGGTTGTTATCTCTGTACTCTTATTCATATTTTATTATGTAATTGATACGTTAGGCTTTAAAATGGCACGAGATGCTATTTGGGAACCATGGGAAGGTATGTGGCTGAGTTCGTTCGTCCTGCTGCCTTTGGGTGTGTTCCTGACTTACAAAGCAGTGAAAGACTCTACGTTGTTAGATGCTGATACGTATATAAATACGCTCAAGAAATTTATCGGAGTTCGTTCAGCGCGCAATTTAGATAAGAAGGAAGTCATTATCTATACACCCGATTACGATTTGTCGGTATCATGCATTCAAAAACTGGATGAACTTTGTGCTACTTACCTAAAGAAAAGTGTTCGCTGGCCTTCTTATATTCGCTTCTGGCGTCAAGGAGGAAGGAATGAGTTGATATTGTCTATTTCAGACCAATTGGAGGAAATTATTGAAGACTTATCTAATTCCGATAAAATACTCGTATTAAATAAACTGATGGACTATCCGGTAGTCTCCAGCTACAATATTTTGGGAAATAATGTTTCTAAACGGGTCGGACTAATAATGGCTGCCGTAGTTCCTATAGGAATTCCGGTATACTTGATTGCTGTATATCGATTGGGATTACTCAAGAATGACATCAAAGCCATTCGGAAAGTCAATGATGAGTTGATACAAATTATAAATGAAGTAAATGACTAAAGAAAACGATAAAATGGAAAAGTACACATTAAACACCATTGAAGAAGCCATTGAGGACTTTAGAAATGGAGAATTTCTGATTGTTGTAGACGACGAAGATAGAGAAAATGAAGGTGATTTTATTATTGCTGCCGAGAAGGTAACTCCTGAGAAAGTAAACTTCATGATTACCCACGGACGTGGGGTCTTGTGTGCTCCTATTACAGAAGAACGATGTGAAGAGCTGGAACTAAGCATGCAGGTGGCTAATAATACTTCTGTGTTGGAAACCCCATTTACCGTAACAGTGGATAAATTGGGTGACGGATGTACCACCGGAGTTTCTATGCATGACCGATCCAAAACAATTTTGGCTTTGGCTGACCCGTCCACTAAACCGGAAGACTTGGGTCGCCCTGGACATATCAATCCGCTGAGAGCACGTTCGAAAGGTGTGTTAAGAAGATCTGGTCATACTGAGGCAGCGGTTGACTTGGCTCGTTTGGCCGGTTTATATCCGGCAGGAGCATTGATTGAAATTATCAATGAAGATGGAACAATGGCTCGTCTGCCTGAGTTGATGGAGATTTCTAAAAAGTTTGGAATCAAAATTATCGCGATTCGCGACTTGATAGCCTATCGTTTGCGTACAGAATCAATTGTAGAAAAAGGTGCTGAAGTAGATATGCCGACCATGTTTGGACATTTTCGCTTAATTCCTTTTCGTCAAGTGAGCAATGGTTTGGAACATATTGCGCTTATAAAAGGCGATGTAAAGACCGGTGACCCGGTATTAGTACGTATGCACTCTTCTTGCTCTACCGGTGATATTTTTGGATCGCTTCGCTGTGAATGCGGTGAGCAGTTGCATGAAGCTATGAAAAAAATAGAAGAAGAAGGCAGAGGTGTGGTTGTATATTTAAATCAGGAGGGACGTGGCATTGGTCTGATGGATAAAATGAAAGCCTATAAGTTGCAGGAAGATGGCTATGACACAGTGGAGGCTAATCTTCATTTAGGTCATAAAGCGGATGAGCGTGACTATGGAGTGGGAGCGCAAATCTTACGTCATATAGGCGTAACTAAAATGCGTCTGATAACAAATAATCCTATAAAGCGTGTCGGACTAGAGGCTTATGGGTTGGAGGTGATTGAAAACTTACCCATAGAGATTAAGCCGAATCCCTACAATGAATTTTACATGAAAACGAAAAAAGAACGGATGGGACACATCCTTCGTAATGTAAAATAAGTTTTATCTTTTTTCTTGATTTCTCAAACCTAATTCTTACTTTTGACACTTAAAAGCAAGAATAACTATAATTCTATTATCTATGATGAAAGTTTCGGAACGTTTAGCCAAACTGTCTCCATCGGAAACATTGGCTATGTCACAGAAAAGTGCTGAGTTGAAAGCTCAAAATATTGATGTAATTAATTTAAGCTTGGGCGAGCCTGATTTCTTTACACCTGACCATATCAAAGAGGCTGCCAAAAAGGCTATTGATGATAATTTCTCTTTTTATTCTCCTGTACCGGGTTATATGGATTTGCGAAAAGCAATTGTGGAAAAGCTAAAAAGAGAGAATGGACTTACCTATTCGACCGACCAAATAATTGTATCCAATGGTGCTAAGCAGTCCGTTTGTAATACGCTGCTAAGCATCATAGATGAAGGTGATGAAGTAATCGTCCCTGCACCTTATTGGGTGAGCTATATCGAAATGGTTAAACTGGCTGAAGGTACGAATGTAATTGTTCCTGCCGGCATTGAGCAAGATTTTAAGATAACTCCCGAGCAGTTAGAGGCAGCCATTACTCCTAAAACAAAGGCGTTAATCCTATGTTCTCCTTCTAACCCAACAGGTAGTGTGTATACAAAAGCCGAATTAAAAGGGTTGGTAGATGTATTGCTGAAATATCCGAATGTAATCGTGGTTGCTGACGAAATATATGAGCATATAAATTATGTAGGTCAGCACGAAAGCATGGCGCAGTTTCCCGAGATTAAAGACCGTGTGGTCGTAATCAATGGCGTTTCCAAAGCGTATGCTATGACAGGCTGGCGTATCGGTTTCGTAGCCGCTCCTTTATGGATAGCCAAAGCTTGCAACAAGTTGCAAGGACAATATACGTCCGGCCCCGGATCTATCTCTCAGAAAGCAGCTTTAGCTGCCTTTTCAGGCGATCAGACTTGTGTGGAGGAAATGCGTAAAGCCTTTCTTCGTCGTCGCGACTTGGTGGTTAGTTTGTTGAAAGAGATTCCCGGAGTGAAAGTTACTGTTCCGGATGGAGCATTTTACCTTTTCCCCGAAATGAGTACTTACCTTGGGAAGAAAACGGACGATTATCAAGTCGATAATATGGGCGATTTAGCCATGTATTTGTTGGAAAAAGGACATGTGGCTACGGTTTCGGGTTCGGCATTTGGTGATCCTAACTGTTTACGCTTGTCGTACGCGACGTCTGATGAAAATTTAGTTGAAGCCATCAGGCGCATCAAAGAAGCACTGGCGAAACTGAAATAAAAACAAAAATAAAACCCTGAAAGTAGTAAACTCTCAGGGTTTTATTTTTATATAGCGCTTTACTTAATAACGAGTGTTCTTTACTAGGTCAGTTAGAGTTTTATATGCGTGAAGTCTAAATCTGATTCTTTCAAATTTGAACGATAGAAAGGATATCCATCAAAGTCAAGCATATGCTCTTTGATAGACTGTGCTCTTTCACTTTTTCCTAAGTAATAGGTGTTGCCTTTTTGTCGATAGTTGTAGGTTTCCCAATGTCTTACTACTCGGTCTTGTTTGTCAAGCAAATAAAGAGCAACGGTTTTTTCTCTGAAAACTAAAGCTTGAGCTCCCACAGTGGAATTTCCATCTTTGTCTGTAAGACCAGTAATCGTATGACCTTCCCTCTCTCCATCCTGGTATCTCATCATCCAGACTGTTCCGACTAATGTGTTGTTTTTTTCTGACTCGTCATTGCTACATCCCGTCAAGACAAATAGAAGAGTCATAGTTAGAAAAACAATATGTTTCATTTTAATTAAGTTTTGTAGATTTATTATTCAATGAGTTTTGTCTTTTTGATAAAAAAAGCCTGAAAATGTACATTTTTTTGGATAAAACAGGGGGATAATAAATAGTTTTTTTGAAAAAAATATCTTTATGGTTATTTGTGACGGGCAGATGTTCAATATAGTTTGTCTTAATAAAAGACTTTAATGCATGAAGCTTGTATGTAAAAAAAACACAGGCGAGATAAAAATCCCGCCTGTGTTCTGTGTTATCTTCAATAAATAAAGTGCAAAGCTATTTATTCAATCCATTTCACCCATTTTACCGAGTCATCCCAACCGGCCTTAACCATGGTTTCGATAAATTGCATACCACGTAATCCATCATTTACATCGGGGAAGTCTAGCATGGATTGAGTGGGCTTTTCTCCGTTCTTTTTTGCCATAACGGTTAAGGCAAAGTTGCGGTAGATATTTGCAAATGATTCAATAAAACCTTCCGGATGACCTGCAGGAGTGCGTGTGTTCCATGTGGGGATTTCGCCTAGTCCGCTGTTGTTTCCAATATGAACAATCTCTTCCGGACGATTAGGCCATTTCAGTTTCAGTCTGTTCGGATCCATTTGCATCCACTCGATTCCTCCTTTATCTCCATATACACGTACACGGATATAGTTTGCTTCACCAATGGCTATCTGTGTAGCCGTCAATGATGCCTTCACACCTTTCTCCATCCGTAAGAAAGCGGTACCGTCGTCGTCAATGCCTCTACCCTGAACAAAAGTATTTAGCTCAGCACAGAGTTCTTCTACTTTTAATCCGGTTACGTATTCGCATAGATGCCAAATATGAGTGCCTATGTCCCCAATACTGCCCGCTTTTCCTGATTGTTTGGGGTCGGTACGCCAGCCTGCATTGTTTCCTCCTTGCAGCTCAATACGGTCTGAAAGCCATCCTTGTGTATATTCACCATAAACACGCCTGATATTACCCAGTTGTCCGGTAGCTATTCGGTGTTTCATCTCTTTGATAGCGGGATAACCCGAATATACGTGGGTGAGAGCCAGTGTAAGTCCGGTCTCATCAACTTTTTCTTTGAGTTTTTGAGCTTCTTCTAATGAAAAGGTCATAGGCTTATCTATCACTACATGAAAACCTCTGTCAAGAGCCATCATGGCGGGTTCGAAATGCCATTTGTTAGGAGTTACGATGGTCACAAAGTCCATTCGTTCGTCTTCCGGAAGTGCCATTTCACGTTCGAACATCTCATCATAGCTCATATATATTCTGCTATCCGGAAGATAGTATGAACGTCCGGATGATAAAGAAATTTCCGGATTGATGCTAAAGCAGCCACATACCAATTCAATGTGATTTTCCATTAAGGCTGCTCTGCGGTGTATTGCGCCAATAAAAGCGTCTGATCCACCACCAATCATACCCATCTTCAGTTTTCTTTTTTCCATAGTAAAGGGATTTAGTTTTTTCTTTTTAATAAGGTTTTTACTTAAATACAATTACTCCGTATCTTATTTGAAAAGATGCAGAATAATTATTCATACGCAAGATAAGCATTAAGTCTTGCTAATCAAGGTGTTTTTATGAAAATAACACTTTTTTGAGTTTGTCGATGAAGAGTGATGCTTCCTCTTTGGTTAGGCATAAAGGAGGTAATAGGCGGATCGTGTTTAATCCGGATACTCCGGTGAAAACATGCTCATCAAAGAGAAGTTTGTTTCTGAGTTCTTTAACCGGTTTGTCTAGTTCGATACCTATCATCAGACCACAGCCCCTCACATCTTTAAGACCATCGATGCTTTTTAGTTCTTGCATCAGGTAGTCACCAACTTGGGCAGCATTCTCAATCAGGTTTTCTTTTTTCATAACATCCAGCACTGCAATTGCCGCAGCACAAGCCAAGTGGTTACCTCCATAGGTAGTCCCCAGCATACCATAGACCGGTTTAAATGCCGGAGAAATCAGGAGTCCACTCATCGGAAATCCATTGGCAATTCCTTTGGCTACCGTAATCAAGTCCGGGCGAATATTTGCATGCTGATGTGCAAAGAACTTACCGGTTCTGCCATATCCTGATTGGATTTCATCTAGTATAAGGACGGCTTCATAGCGAGTGCAAAGTTCTCTCAGTGATTGCATGAAATCGGCATCAGGTATGACGATACCACCCACACCTTGTACACCTTCTATAATGACAGACGATACATCACCTTTTTTAAGTTCCTCTTCCAATGTTTTTACATCATTCATAGGAAGGTAGGTGACCGGAATACTGTCGTTGATTGGGGCTATGATTTTGGGGTTATCTGTCACACGAACAGCAGCAGAGGTACGCCCGTGAAAGGCATGCTCAAACGATAATACCCGTCTTTTACCATTGTGGAAAGAAGCTAGCTTTAAGGCATTTTCATTGGCCTCAGCTCCTGAATTGATTAAGAAAAGTGCATAGTCATCATATCCTGACAAAGCACCTAGGCGGTCAGCCATTTCTTGTTGTAGCTTGTTGACTACCGAGTTGGAGTAGAAACCCAGGTTAGCGACTTGTTTGCTTATTGCTTCTACGTAGTCCGGGTGAGCATGACCAATGGATATCACTGCGTGCCCACCATATAAGTCTAAATACTGGATGCCTTGTTTGTCCCAAACATGGCAGCCTTTTCCCTTGACAACTTCAATATCGAACAGGGGATATACATCGAATAAATTCATGGTTCTTTAACTTAAAATGCACTTGGTTTTAGGTGTAATCCTACTTTTTCTTCCAGATTGAATAGTAGGTTCATATTGTGTACTGCTTGTCCGCTTGCTCCTTTTAGCAGGTTGTCAATGAGTGAAATGATAAGTAGCTTATCTTCGTGCTTTTGCAAGTAGATAAGACATTTGTTTGTATTGACTACTTGTTTCAAATCCGGGTTCTTCCTGGTGACGAATGTGAATGAATGATCATCGTAATAATCTTCATAGATTCGTTCAATCTCGTTGAGTTCTACTTTCGTATTCAGATAGACTGAAGTGAATATTCCCCGAGAGAAATTACCTCTGACCGGTAAAAAATTGATAGGACTGTTGAAGCTGCTTTGCAGTTGCGTCAAACTTTGTTTAATCTCTGCCAGGTGCTGATGTGTAAAAGGTTTGTAAATAGATACATTATCATTCCGCCAGCTGAAATGAGCCGTGGGAGAGGGTTTAACCCCTGCTCCGGTTGACCCGGTAATTGCATTCACATGTATTTCGCTGTTGAGCATTAGATGCTTAGCGAGAGGCAATAGTGCCAGTTGTATACCTGTAGCAAAACAACCCGGGTTAGCCACTTTGGTAGATGAACAAATTTTGCGTCTGTTCAACTCCGGCAAACCATAGATAAAGTTATGATCCGGAGATATCAGGCGATAGTCAGTACTTAGATCAATGACTCTTAACTCCTCAGGCAATGGATTTGCCTCTATAAACTTCTTTGTATATCCATGGGGTGTACAGAAGAAGAGTAGGTCTATCTCGTCTAAAGGCAGTTCATCGGTGAATACTAAATCGGTCTCACCATACAGCCCGCAGTGGACATCCGTAACCTTATTTCCGGCATTGCTTGTGCTGTTGATGAATACAATCTCGGCTTCCGGATGGTTAATTAATAACCTGATTAGCTCTCCGGCGGTGTATCCTGCTCCGCCGATAATACCTGTTCTAATCATTTCTTTTCTTCTTTTAAAGGATTCGCTTCAACGCCTGTAGTTGTTATCTCAATAGGATTGATATAGCCATTTTCATCAAAGGTCATCTCTTCAATGCATGTTTCGCGAGAGTTTCCATCGGTTTCTGTATGTGGTCGGCGATGATAAACCATATACCATTTGTCATTTCTGGGGTTGTGAATCACTGAATGGTGTCCTGCACCATTTGCTAAATCCAGATTTTGTTGTAAAATTTTACCAATACGGTTGAACGGTCCGAGTGGCGAATCAGCAATGGCATAGGCTACAAAATAATCAGGTCCTGTCCATCCACCTTCTGACCACATAAAGTAATACTTGCCATCTTTGATAAACATGAATGGACCTTCAACATAATTTTCCGGAGTGACTTCTTTAAATACTTCTCCGTCTTCAAAAGGGATGAAACCCGTGAAGTCGTCATTCAGTTTAGCCACATTGCAATGTCTCCATCCTCCGTAGTAGATGTAATAAGTACCGTCTTTATCTTTAAAGACAAACTGATCGATAGGCTGAGCACCATTATGTATTTTATCAATCAATGGCTTTCCTAGATAATCTTGATAGGGTCCTTCCGGCTTGTCTGCTACTCCTATACCAATTCCTCCGATTTGCTCGTCGTTTTTGATATCATTACCTCCAAAGAAAAGAAAATACTTGTTGTCTTTTTTCACAATTGCCGGAGCCCACATAGCTTTATGAATCCATTTAACAGCCGAAGTGTCTATGATACGTTCGTGCTTGGTCCAGTTTGTTAAGTCTTTGGAAGAAAAAGCATCCATAAATACCTGCTCTTCATATGGAGCAGAATAAGTGGGGAAAACCCAGTAGGTGTCATCAAATATAATGGCTTCCGGGTCGGCATACCATCCCGGGAATATTGGATTGCCGGAAAATACCGGTTCTTTGGCCGGCTGATTACAAGCAGTTCCTAGAATAAGGAGGGTGAGAAACAAAATGAAAGATACCTTTTTCATAATAAATAGCGTTCTTTTTTCAGTTTGGTAAAATAGTTTAGCGCAGGCTTGATTCCTGCGCCATAAAGTTAGTAAGATTATTGTTATCGTGCGTTAAATATCGTTTTTGCCATTCTTTTGTTGCACATTGTAATAAATCTTATTGGGGACGGAATATATTTTGGTAAAGCCTTTTGCGTCCTCAGCCGTCCATGCTTTATTCATTTCTCCGTACTCACCAAAGTCTGCATTCATGAGGTCGAAATCGCTTTCAACACCTACAAGGGTGTAATGATAGGGTTTGAGTGAGATAATGACGCGTCCGGTGACGTTGCGCTGTGATGATTCAAGCATGGCTTCTATATCACGCATGACGGGTTCTAGATATTGGGCTTCATGCAAAAACATACCATACCAGTTGCCTGTCTGGTCTTTCCAGTATTGCTGCCATTTGCTAAGCGTGTGTTTCTCTAGCATCTTGTGAGCATTGATAATAAGAATAGGTGCTGCGGCTTCAAAACCTACACGACCTTTGATGCCGATAATCGTATCTCCAATATGCATATCGCGTCCGATGGCATATGGCGCGGCAATTGCTTCGATCGCTTGGATGGCTTTTACTTTATCGGTGTATTTCTTTCCGTTTATAGCCGATATTTCTCCCTGTTCAAAATCAATAGTCAACTGTTCTTCTCCCTTTTTAGTCAACTGTGAAGGGTAGGCTTTTTCAGGTAAAGTTGTGTTGGAATGGAGTGTTTCTTTTCCTCCAATACTGGTACCCCATAAACCTTTGTTGATGGAGTATTCCATTTGAGTAAAGTCGGCTTCATATCCATGTTTTTTCAAATAATCAATTTCATATTCACGCGTCAACAACATGTCGCGCGTAGGAGTGATAATCTCGATACCCGGCATGAGTACATCAAAAGTAAGGTCAAATCGTATCTGGTCGTTTCCTGCTCCGGTGCTACCATGAGCTACTGCATCGGCTTGTACTTCTTTGGCATAGTTGATAATAGCTATCGCTTGAAAAATACGCTCTGAGCTGACAGAGATGGGGTATGTCCCGTTTCGTAAGACATTGCCAAAAATCATGTATTTGATACTTTTTTCGTAGTATTCCTGCGTGATATCCAGGTTTACATGTTTTTTTGAACCTAGCTTGTAGGCTTTTTCTTCGACAACAGTTAGTTCGTCCGGTGTAAAACCTCCGGTGTTTGCCAGGGCAGTATATACATCATAGCCCAGTTCTTCGGATAGGTATTTAACGCAAAAGGAGGTGTCTAATCCTCCACTAAATGCCAAGACAACTTTTTTCTTTCCCATGCTGAGTGAATTAAATTATATGTTTGTTTTTGTATTGTATTGTTTTTTTAAGCTTGTAAAGACAGGGATTGTTTTTCTTTTTCCTTTCTTAATAAGCTCTCGTACATAGCCTCCCATGTTAAACAACGGGGGTCTTTAGGGTCGAACAGCATTGCGGTGCAAATGCAATACTTACGATCTGTTCGAGTGAGTACGTCATGGTTTATGCAACCTTCGCAACCTCTCCAAAAGGCTTCGTCATTGGTTAAGTCGGCAAATGTTACCGGGAAGTATCCCATCTCAGTGTTTAACTTCATGACGGCACTTCCGGAGGTCAGACTGAACAGTTTGGCCTTGGGCCAACGGAGACGAGCTAACTGAAAAGCAGCATGTTTAATTTGCTTAGCCAGTCCTATTTTTCTGTATCTTTCTACGACGATTAGTCCGGATGTAGCTACATATTGCTTGTTCCCCCATGACTCGATATAGCTGAAGCCGGCAAACTCATCACCTAGCAGGGCTATAATGGCTTTCCCTTCACGCATTTTTAGGAGTATATAATCTATTGACCTTTTGGCTATACCAGTACCCCTAACTTTTGCAGCAGCTTCGATGGTATCTAAAATCTCTTGAGCATAGATTGTATGCCCATCGTCAGCAACCATTACATCGAAGTCATCTAACGTAATATCTTTGTCCATTTCCATTTTTTACTTTCGCTATTCAATTAGTGATTAATATATTTATTTAATACGCTGGTAATCTCTGATCGACTAAACCCTTCGCGGGGAACAATCAGAATGGTATCATCTCCGGCAATGGTAGCCAGTATCTCTTTGGGAGCATGACTGTCGATGTCGAAGGCTATTCCCATCGCATATCCCGGTCGTGTGCGTATAACGGCCAGGTTGCCTGAAAATTCAATGACTTGTGGTTTTGTTTGATAAGAAGACTCTTTTACTGTTGGTTGAATGTTTTCGGGTAAGGCATATCTGTATTGTCCGTCAGCCTCCGGTACTTTTACTAGTTTTAATTCCCGAATGTCGCGTGAAAGGGTCGCTTGCGTAATGGTAAATCCTTGGTCTGCCAACTTGTTTTTTAGTTCATCTTGGCTTTCAATTCTTTCATTACGAACAATTTCAGTAATCAGGTTGAGTCTTTTATCTTTCGGCTTCATTGAATAAATATTCATTTATCGGGCAAATATAGCGCATCTTTATGAATAAATATACATTTATGTGTATAAAAATAGCTTTTTAGTATCTTTTATAGATTTTATGCAGAGACTCTTTTTTTAGCGATTAGGAGGTCGCTACTCTTCATCTGTGTATAGTTCTTGTGTAACCACTTCAATAATGAGTTGAGCTATCTTCCGCACCACTATTTCTGCATAGCGTTTGCCTTTTTCGGCGGTAGATTGTGAAGGATTACCAATGCCGGTGTCTTTTGATACGCGTGTCCATAACCTGGGTGTCCAACCTGTGCCTGCTTGTAGAGCTTGACTCTTGAAAGGGAACTGTTTGCCATCTCCCGCTAAACTCAAGTTAACCAATTCGGGACGGTAATGCATCAAAACAGATGTTTCCATCTCGCCGGCATGGTCGTCCGCATTGTCAAAGTATGAAGCCTGGGGTTCAACTTTAAACCAATCTACAACCACTATCAGTAAGTTTGGCATTTCATAGGCTAAATCTCTTACCATATTCTTGAAGCTGTTTCCTCCGTGTCCGTTGACGATAAATAGCTTATATATCTGTTGACGGAGCAGAGAAGAAGCGATGTCTTTCAATATTGAAAACTGAGTTTGGTAGCTGCCATGTAAGCAAAAAGGGTAGTCAAACTGTCCCGGGTTTTGCGATCCCAAAGGGATATAAGGCAAGACCATTCCTTTTATATGCTTGCTCTCATAGGCGACTTGTACAGCATCAATGCTGATATGATGAGCCAGATAGCAATCAGTTAGATAGGGTAAATGATAGTTATGTGGCTCGGTGGCTCCCCAAGGGAGTACTGCATATTCGTATGTATGCTGTTTAATGTCAAAATAGTTTGATTGCGTGATGTCAAAAGCTGTTTTTTCCATTGCTGATAGGGTGATTTATGGTTCTAAAAGTACGTATTATTCTTCAAAATAAACCCTTATATGCATTTCTTGAATTTTTAAAAGCTCTTTTTATTGTTCCTCTACGGAAAAAGGTATCTTTGTAATCGCACACACTCAGGTAGTTTGTTGTGATTAAACCTTTTGAGAATACTAAATCATCGCCTTATGAAACGAATAGTACCATACTTATTATTGCTTCCATTGTTTTTTTGCATATCATGTATGCAAGGTGTCGAACCGATAAATAAAGTCATTGACAGAGGGCTGAAACGTTCGGCAGAACAAGCTTTGCTGATGGCTAAAAGCTTAGAGCATAAAGAAGGATTGTTTCCTAAAAGCATCAAAAACGACTCGCTTGAAACGAGTACTAATCATTGGTGGTGTTGTGGATTCTTTCCCGGTCAATTGTGGTATTTATACGAAGATATGCAGACGCCTGAGTTAGAGCATTATGCTGAGCTATTTACTGCACGTGTTGAACCGGCGAAGCATTTTACAAACACACATGATTTGGGGTTTATGCTATACAACAGTTTTGGTAACGGATACCGTTTGACGGGAAATTCGCAATATAAAGATATCTTATTGACAGGAGCACAGTCGCTAGCTACCCGTTATAATGAGCATATAGGTTTAATGCGCTCTTGGGACTTCAATAAAAAAGTATGGCAATTTCCGGTGATAATTGACAACATGATGAATCTGGAGTTTTTGCTGTGGGCAGCCCGTGAAGGAGGCGATGTTCGATTAGAGGAGATGGCTGTATCGCATGCAGACAAAACGCTCCAATACCACTTTAGAGATGATTTTAGTACGTATCACGTCGTGTCATATGATACCATCACTGCCTTGCCGGAGAAAAAAGTGACCCATCAAGGATATAATGATGCATCAGCTTGGGCAAGAGGTGAGGCATGGGCGTTATATGGATATGTAATGATGTATAGAGAAACAGGTCGTCAAGCTTATTTGGACTTGGCTCATCAAATAGCTTCATTCGTAATGAATCATCCAAATTTACCGGAAGATAAAATACCTTATTGGGATTTTGATGCTCCCAATATCCCTGATGAACCCCGTGATGCCTCAGCAGCAGCTATTATAGCATCTGCATTAATAGAACTTAGTCAGCTGGATGCAGCATCAGCCAAGTCAAAAGATTACTTGCAGCTCGCCGAGGATATGCTTCGGTCGTTGAGCTCTCCAAATTATTTGGCTGAGGTAGGTTCGAACTGCCATTTCACCTTGATGCATTCGACCGGAAGTTTTCCCGGTAATTCTGAAGTGGATGTGCCGCTCACTTATGCTGACTATTATTATGTAGAAGCCTTGCTCCGCATGAAAAAAGTGCTGGAAAAGAAGTAAGTCTACCTTAAATATAGGTTTTTTTAGGTAGATGCGAATAGATAAGAGAAAAATGGAACAGCTTGTAACATTTGTGCAGGCTGTTTCGTCTTGTATATGAACAGCTCAAGGAAGCGCGCTCAATGAATTAAGGTCTAAACAGCTAAAAGTAAAACAATGAGAACGAATGTATGTAAATATTTGTTTGTAATGCTAGCCATGTTTTTTGTGCAAACGACTTACGGACAGAGGAATGTGAAACAGTTTGTAGCTGAGTATTCCAAGAAGAATAGTGTTGAATGCGTGAACTTGAATAGTTTTTTTATGAAAGTAGGCAGCCTTTTTGCAGAAACGTATGGAGTGAAACACATAGATGTTTTTTCACTCTCCAACTGTAAAGAAGAAGATAAGCAAAGTTTTCATAAGACGATGAAAGACCTAAAAGACAAACGGTATGAAACGGTGGTTTCAACCGGTGATGATAGTGGACGAACCAAGGTGATGGTAAGGTTTAAGAAAGATTTTGTTGAAGAAGTAGTGGTACTAACATCCGGCAAATCTCCTGCAATAGTCAGGGTGCAAGGAAAGATTAAGCCATCTGATATTCAGAAAATCACTTCGAAGCATACGGATGGAGGCAGATGAGTTTAAAAAGCGGTATCTCGGTTTTCATACGAAGCTTTTTCATGTGGCTTATGCACTGCTAGAGGATAAACAAGATGCAGAAGATGTGCTACAGGAGACATACAGTAAGCTTTGGATAAAAAGGAAAGAACTGGAGCAAGTCAAAAATCCGGAAGCCTATGCTGTCACAATGGTAAAGCATTTAAGTTTGGATATGTTACGGTCGGCTGTGAGAAAAAGAAGAGAAGGCGAAGAGGCTTTTGAACAAGTAGCAGATCAGATGACACCCGAAAAGGAGATGATGACAAAGGATGTAGTAAAGCAGTTGCAAACTATTATAGAGCAACTTCCGGAGAATCAGCGAAAGGTAGTAAGGTTGCGTAGCTTTAACGCCTACGAGTTTGAACAAATTAGTGAAATAACCGGATTGACAGCAGCGAATGTACGCGTGTTGCTCTCTCGTGCCAGAAAGTCGATAAAAGAACAGTTTAATAAGTTGTATAGCCATGGATAATAAAAGAATAGAAAAGATACTCGCTTCATTTTATGCCGGAAATACCAGCGTAGAAGAAGAACAGCTTTTGACCGATTTCTTTCGCTCTGAACAAGGTCAGACCGTTGGCTGGGAAAACGAACGTAAGCTTTTCATAGCCCTGTCTGAAATGGCTGCAGATAGTTTGCCTCAAGGAGTTTCTGAACGGCTAGAACAGTATGTGGATACACTTTCGACTCAAGAGAAAGCCGGGAAGCGACTCAAGCTTCGCTCCTTGTGGGGTGGAAGTGTAGCGGCTGCCTTACTAGCCCTTGTGGGTTTGTTCGTTTTCAATGCTGAACAACAAGGGATGCCTTCCGATACGTTCGATGATCCAATAGAAGCTAGTCGGGTGGCTTCAGAGGCATTGACCATGATTTCGACAAACTTAAACAAGGGGTTGGTGCAGGTCGAGTATACACAACAAGAGATGCAAAATGCCAATAAAAAAATAAACAAGCTGGTTAATCAGCCTAAATAGTATTAAACAGATACAAATAAAAACATATATATGAAGATTAAATTACTGTGTATAGCCTTTTTATTAACATGCGGAACAACGCTTTTTGGGCAAAAGAACTTATTCGATAAATATGCTGATAAGGATGGAATAACTTCGGTCTTTATATCTAAATCCATGTTTGAAATGATGCCTAGTGTAGAAACCGGTGGTTTAAACTTAGTGAACCTGAAAGGGAAAATAGAATCATTGCAAATACTAAAGACGGATAAAGAAGAGCATGCTGAGTCATTGAAAAAGGATTTTAACAAGCTTCTAACCGGAAAATATGAAGAGTTGATGCGGATAAAAGATGATTCGACCCGAGTGAATTTTTATATTCTAAAGAATGGAGAGCGAGTTAAAGAGCTTGTTATGACTTCATCGGGTGCAAAAGAATATACCGTAATGCAACTACTGGGAAACTTTACACTGAAAGAAATTCAGGAAATAACGAATCAGAAAAAATAGCAACAGCGTATTATAAGGAAAGCCTGTATAAGCATCATTCAATGGATGTTTATACAGGCTTTTTATTTTCATGGGCTTGCGTGATTTAACAAAAAATCATGCTTCACTTCATAAAGCATAAACTATGTCATATTCTCTTGTTTTTATAGATATCCATGCATGATAACTATTTGTGTTTTTGTATCTTGGGTTCAAAAAAGAGTAGCTAATGAAAGAACAGATCATAGCAACATTGCTTAGTATAGCAGATGAATTGCTCCAGATACCTGGTGAATATTACCTGATAGGTGGTTCAGCACTTTTATTAATGGACGTTGAAATAGGGAATACGACGGATATTGACCTTTTGACTAATCGTGCAGGAGCTAAAACACTTCAGAGACTTTTGGCAAACTATCAGGAAGTGAATCCTGTAACGAAAGAAGATGATTTGTTTCGATCAGACTTTGCACGTTTTCGTTTACCACTGATGGATGTAGAAGTAATGGGTGATTTGGAAATTAGAAAAGATGGTGAATGGAAACCGGTACTTGTGCATGCTTATGAGGTTTTGTCTATTGGTCGGTTGTTGGTAAAGGTGCCGACTTTGAAGGAACAAGTACGTCTATTATCTTTATTTGGTCGAGAAAAAGACCGGCAAAGAATCGCTTTGCTCAAACCATATCTTTAATCTTCCTTAGAGTCTATCACGTTATGCCTGGATCGGTTTCTGCATTTCAATCTACCCATCCGGTTGACACACCCTACCCAATAAAGAAAAAGGGTCTATTCAATTCATCTTTTAACCCGGGTTGAAAGAGCTTTCAACGAGGCTCAAGAGCTATTTCGACGAACGTTAAAAGAGCTTTCGACGAGGGTTAAAAGATGAGTTGTCCCTATCAAACTGTTTTTTTAACCCCTAGTCTTTGCCTAAAACCCCCTATCATTGTAACAAACTATCAGCAGCCAAACCAAAATTTCATAATCCATACGGCTTCATTATAGAAACTCTTCCTTACTCATTGCATGAGTTTTGCAGAATTATGTTTCCTTTTTTCAAATAACTAGGGGCATCATCGTGTTAAAACAATAAAAATAAGTATGTTTGTGTACTGAAAAGTCGTTTAGTTATAGCATGAAAACGTTGGTTTATACCGAGAAAGAAAAAATGGAGTCCGTTATCGCTCAATGCCGGATGTGCTTTGTAGGTATGGCTGATGTTGATGGTTCTCCCTATGTGATACCAATGAACTTTGGCTATAAAGATGGTGTAATCTACTTGCATTCAGCACCTGAAGGACGAACTGTCTCCATTATAAATCGCAACCCACGTATTTGTATAACCTTTAGTACAGACTATAAGCTGGTGTTTCAACATCCGGAAGTGGCCTGTAGCTACCGAACACATACACAAAGCGTTATTGTGCAAGGAGAAGTGCGTTTTGTAGATAACTTCGAAAGAAAACGGGAAGTGCTGGATATCATTATGAAGCAGTACTCCGACAAGCAGTTTACCTACTCTGAACCTGCCGTGAAGAATGTAAAGATATGGGAAGTGCAGGCAGACCGGATGACCGGTCGCGAGTTTGGTGCTCCCCACGAATAAAGTGAATACTAATTTTAAGCATATCGATATGAAAAAGATTTTGACACTATTGTTTTTAGCCGCATTTATGATTTCGTGCGAAGGACCGGAAGGACCCATGGGGCCTCCTGGACCGGAAGGACC
>CAZSWS010000058.1:0-19504 GCA_964610765.1 uncultured Parabacteroides sp. | reverse complement strand
CACAAACGTCCCTAGTGATTTCACAAAACACCTTGAGATACAGCTTTATTCATGCATAAAAACAAGTATATTTGTTCCTGTAGTTTATTTTCAACAAAATTCAAAACAACGAATTTAGAAGAATTAGGTTATGAAACGATATATACTAGGAGTCATTGGTCTGTTTTGCTGCGTTTCCATATATGGACAAACCATAGAAAGTGAAATAGCACCTCCCAATGGATATATACGTATAAGCAGTGATGTTAATTCATTCACAACCTATTTGCGAAATCTTCCCCTATTGCCTAAGGGCAGCAAAGTGCTATTATACAACGGACAAACCAAGCGCAACCAAACACCAACCTACGCAGTGATAGACATGGAGGTAGGCAATCAAGACCTTCAACAATGTGCGGATGCTACCATCCGCCTAAGGGCAGAGTATTTGTGGAAACAGAAACGGTACGATGAAATAAAATTCAACTTCACCAGCGGATTTACCGCTGAATACGCCAAATGGGCGGAAGGAAACCGTATCAAAGTAGATGGAAATAAAGTCAGCTGGTACGCTCAAGGGGGTAAAGACTACTCCTACCCCACGTTTCGAAAATATCTGGACAGGGTGTTTATGTATGCCGGAACCGCCTCACTAGCAAAAGAACTGTCCACCATTCCCTACGCCGATTTACAACCGGGAGATATATTTATCCAAGGTGGGTTTCCGGGACATGCCGTAATCGTAGTAGATAAAGCCATCCATCCGGAAACACAGAAAAAAGTTTTCCTGCTGGCACAAAGCTATATGCCCGCGCAACAAATCCACGTACTTACCAACATCACTAGCAGCAAGTTATCTCCTTGGTACGAATTAAACGAAACAGACACAGGTAAATTGCATACTCCCGAATGGACCTTTAATAAGAAAGACTTGAAACGTTTCAAATAAAAAGAATGTTTTTAGCAGAGAAATGATTTCGCTTCAAGTTGATTATACAATTCCGTTATTTTCTCGTATTTTTGTTGAAAATTCCAATATATGCGTAAAGTACATATTGTTTCTGTTGATGATCCACTGTTGCTAGACTTGGCTTTGGCTATAAAAGACAAAGGATATGAAGTCAGCGTTTCAGATTTAGAGATATCAGTTGATACCGAAGAAAAGCTGCGTAAGGCCGGCTGCATCTTTTATGGTAATGGGTGGTTTCCGGAAAAACTAACGAAAGACTTCGAATTTGTAGTCTTTGCTCCTAATATAAAAAAAGACAACCCTGAATTACTAAAAGCGAAAGAGCTAAAGCTTCTCATCACATCAATCCCTGAATTTGTATATTACCGCACACAGTCTAAAACACGTGTGGTGATAGCCGGGAGTCGGGGCAAAAAAACGATTCTCACATTTATCGCAGAAGCACTGAACAAAAAAAGAATAAGCTTCGACTATGCTATGGCTGACCGTATTCCGTTGCTTCCCGGACATTTTCATATGTCGTATGAAGCACGAATCGCCTTGATTGAGGGAGATGCTCATATCATGTCTAACCTGGAAAAAAAATATCGAATGGAGTTTTACCGTCCGCATATTGCTCTGATTTCCAGCTTGGATTGGTCAAAAGACACACGACATGAGTCGGCTGATGACTTTATGCATACATACAGCGAATTTATAACTTCTATCGAACGCGAGGGCAAACTTTTTTTCTATAGCAAAGAATCAGAGCTAGCTGCGTTAGCCTCACAATCAAGAGAAGACGTTACAGCCATCCCTTATGAAGATCATCCGACCGAAGAACGAGACGGACAACTATATCTCACTACACGTTATGGCGACTTTCCTGTCAAGATAACACATCCTGAAATGCTGCAATACATCAATGCTGCCCGACTAATTTGTCGTCAGCTAGGTGTAAAAGATGCAGACTTCTACCAAATAATCTCCGACTACACCCTCTCTCTATGATTCAAGCCCACGAAAAAAGGAAAGAAAATATCATTGAATATTTGCTATATATGTGGCAAATAGAAGATTTAATTCGTGCTAACCAATTAGATATCGAGCTAATAAAAAAGAATCTAATTCCGCAATATCAACCAAAGGAGATACAAGCAAATGTTACCCAATGGTATGAAGAGCTCATCGACATGATGCGATCAGAAGGTGTTCAAAAGTCCGGACATATACAACTGAATAAGAACACCGTTATTGCATTAACGGATCTCCATCTACAACTACTCAAACTACCAAAAGAGATGGTTTATGGGGCTTCATATTATAAAACACTCCCTTACATCGTACAGCTTAGAGCTAAATCAGGAGGAGAGGAGGTATCTGAAATTGAAACCTGCCTAACCGCTGTTTATGGCTATCTCTTACTAAAAATGCAAGAACGAGAAATATCGAAAGAGACCGAAGAAGGAATACGTCAAATCATGTCTTTCTTATCATTATTAGCATCAAAATATAAAGAGGACTCAGAAGGTCTTATCAATTGGGAAGAAGAACAATCATGAGCGAAAGAATACTAATCACCGGTGCAAACGGACAGTTAGGAAACTGCCTGCGCGATAGTCTAAAAGCATATACAGATTTAACAGTTTACTACACAGACGTTGACTCATTAGATATAACTAGCCAAGAAGCCGTTAACATGTGGCTACAACAACAGTCTGTAGATTATATTATTAACTGCGCAGCTTATACGGCTGTTGACAAAGCAGAGGAGGATATTAAAATCTGCCGGCTGATAAATACCAAAGCGGTAGAAATCATTGGCAAAGCGGCCACCGAGATACAAGCTAAAGTCATTCATATATCAACCGATTATGTTTTTGACGGGACTAATCATCGCCCCTACACAGAAGAAGACGCTACCCATCCGGTTTCAGTATATGGACAAACAAAGCGTGACGGTGAAGTAGCGCTACTCCATGCTCAACCCGACTCCATGGTAATACGCACTTCATGGCTTTATTCGGCTTATGGGAATAATTTCGTTAAGACGATGATACGGCTAGGTGAAGAAAGAGAAGAAATACGGGTAGTTGCCGACCAGATTGGAACACCAACCTATGCCGCTGACCTGGCCGGCATAATCGTAGAAATTATAACCAAGAAACTTTTCATGCCGGGTATCTATCATTTCTCGAATGAAGGGGTTTGTAGCTGGTATGATTTCGCACGGGAAATATTCAAACAAAGCGGTCTTTCCACAAAGGTTACACCTATTGAAACAACCGACTATCCAACACGGGCACAGCGTCCATATTACAGCGTCCTGAATAAAAAGAAAATAAAAACAAACATAAAAACAGCAATTCCTCACTGGACAGAAAGCCTTGCAGCCTGTCTGGGAAAACTGAACAGATAAAATAATATGGGTATATATTCCAAAGAAATTAATAAAAGAAGAACTTTTGCCGTCATCAGTCACCCGGATGCGGGGAAAACTACTTTAACTGAAAAACTATTGCTCTTTGGTGGAGCTATTCATGTGGCTGGAGCCGTAAAATCGAACAAGATAAAAAAAACCGCCACCTCCGACTGGATGGACATCGAAAAGCAAAGAGGAATTTCTGTGGCAACTTCGGTCATGGAGTTTGAATATGAAAATCATAAAGTAAACATTCTGGATACTCCCGGTCACCAAGACTTTGCCGAAGATACTTTTCGCACTCTAACAGCCGTTGACAGCGTAATTGTGGTAGTTGACATAGCGAAAGGAGTGGAAACACAAACGCGCAAACTGATGGAGGTATGCCGCATGCGAAAAACTCCGGTGATTGTCTTTGTTAACAAGCTGGACCGAGAAGGGAAAGATCCTTTTTATATTCTGGATGAAATAGAAGAAGAGCTGCAAATAAATGTTTGCCCACTGAGCTGGCCTATTGATATGGGGGATCGCTTTAAAGGGGTTTATAATCTTTTTCAAAAAAAGCTTAACCTGTATACACCCAGCAAACAACACATCACGGAGAATGTAGAAATAAATGACGTTCATTCAGCCGAACTGGATAAACATATACCCGCAGAACAAGCCAAAAAACTACGTGAGGATTTGGAGCTTGTAGAAGGGGTATACCCACAACTAGACACCCAAACCTACCTGAATGGCGATATAGCACCTGTGTTTTTTGGTTCAGCCTTGAACAATTTTGGTGTGAAAGAACTGTTGGATTGTTTTATACAAATAGCTCCTTCTCCTCGCCCGGTACAAGCCATTGAGCGGACAGTTGACCCAAACGAAGAAGCTTTCAGTGGATTTATATTCAAGATACATGCCAATATGGACCCAAACCACCGAAGCCGTATTGCCTTTGTGAAAATATGTTCGGGACGTTTTGAGCGAAATGTAAACTATAAGCACGTGCGATTCAACAAACTGATGCGTTTCAGTAGTCCAACAGTTTTTTTGGCTCAAAAGAAAGAAACTATTGACGTAGCCTATGCCGGAGATATTATCGGGCTTCCCGATACCGGCAACTTTAAAATAGGTGATAGTCTAACCAGCGGAGAAGACCTACATTTCAAAGGACTACCCAGCTTCTCTCCGGAGATGTTTAAATATATTGAGAATGCAGATCCTATGAAATCGAAACAGCTGAATAAAGGAATTGAGCAGTTGATGGATGAAGGAGTTGCCCAGCTATTCACCAACCAGTTTAACGGTCGTAAAATTATTGGTACCGTTGGTCAGCTACAGTTTGAAGTTATCCAATACCGCTTATTACATGAATACGGTGCTCAGTCTAAATGGGAGCCAATCAGCCTATATAAAGCTTGCTGGATTGAAAGTGACAATAAAGCTTCGCTTGACAACTTTAAAAGTCGTAAAATGCAATATATGGCTTTAGACAAAGAAGGACGCGATGTTTACTTAGCAGACTCTGCCTACGTGTTATCTATGGCTCAGCAAGACTTTCCGGACATTAAATTCCATTTTACTTCTGAGTTTTAAGCCCACTCGATAAAATTTATGCGACCTCCCCAACCATAGAGAACTTCTTTAGGGTTATTTGCGAATTAGCAACTATTTAATTTAAAAATGTTTCCTTACATTTGTGGGCTAATGAAAAATGCATCTTAACAACAATCAACTATATATGAGTTTAAAAATTATTGTTTTAGCTAAGCAAGTTCCAGACACACGCAACGTTGGAAAAGACGCGATGAAAGCGGATGGAACTGTAAACCGGGCAGCACTTCCGGCCATTTTCAACCCGGAAGATTTAAACGCACTAGAGCAAGCTCTACGCCTGAAAGATGCCCATCCGGGATCTACCGTCACCTTATTAACTATGGGACCTGGTCGCGCAGCCGAAGTCATTCGTGAAGGGCTATATCGCGGAGCAGATGGCGGATATTTATTAACTGACCGTGCATTTGCCGGAGCTGACACACTGGCAACCTCCTATGCGCTATCTATGGCTATTCGCAAGATAAAAGACTACGACGTAATTATCTGCGGAAGACAAGCTATCGATGGAGATACAGCACAAGTAGGTCCTCAAGTTGCAGAAAAGTTAGGTTTGACGCAAATAACCTATGCAGAAAGCATCCTATCTGCTGACGATAAGAAAATACGCATAAAACGCCGTTTAGAAAGAGGTGTTGAAACTGTTGAAGGACAGATGCCTTTAATCGTTACGGTAAACAGCACTGCGCCTGAATGCCGTCCTAGAAATGCAAAATTGCTGCAAAAATATAAACATGCTCGCACCGTTACTGAAATGCAAGATAGTACAACCGACTACACTGAGTTGCTTACTCTACGCCCTTATTTACGGTTGACAGAATGGAGCGTAGCAGATGTAGATGCCGATGTAGCACAATGTGGTCTATCCGGCTCTCCTACTAAGGTGAAAAAAATCGAGAATGTCATTTTTCAAGCAAAAGAAAGCAGAAAAATGGATGCTTCAGATGAGTCAATAGACAGCCTCATGAAAGAGTTAATCGCAAACCACACAATTGGCTAACCATGCATCTGTATAAACCAACCGGGAAACAACCAGTCCGGTTTATACAACTAAGTTGCAAAACAAACAAGGAACATAATGAATAACATATTTGTATATTGTGAAATAGAAGACGGTCAAGTAGCCGATGTAAGCCTCGAGCTACTCACCAAAGGCCGTACACTGGCGAATACGCTTAAGTGTAATCTGGAAGCATTAGCTATCGGCACCAACCTACAGGGTATTGGAGCACAAGTTTTCCCTTTCGGCGTTGACACCTTACACATTTTTGACGATGCCAGACTGACTCCATACACCTCACTTCCACACACCTCTGTGATGGTTAATCTATTCAAAGAAGTACAACCACAAATTGCATTGATGGGAGCAACCAGCATAGGTCGCGACCTAGGACCACGTGTATCATCTGCACTAGGTAGCGGATTGACCGCAGACTGTACTTCTCTAGAGATTGGAGATCACGAAGAAAGAAAAGAGAATAAGGTCTACAAAGATTTACTTTACCAAATAAGACCCGCCTTTGGTGGAAATATCGTTGCAACAATTATCAATCCGGAACATCGCCCACAAATGGCTACTGTTCGTGAAGGGGTGATGAAAAAAGAAATTTACAACCCTAATCATCAAGGAGAAGTAAAAGAATATGATGTAAACAAATACGTTCAGGATACTGACTTTGTCGTAAACGTAATTGAACGTCATATGGAAAAAAGCAAGTTGAATATCAAAGGATCTTCAATTATCATCGCCGGCGGATACGGTGTAGGCTCAAAAGAGAACTTCCAACTATTGCATGACTTAGGAGCTGTAATCGGAGGAGAAGTTGGTGCTTCACGTGCTGCTGTTGATGCAGGATATGCCGAGCATGACCGTCAGATTGGGCAAACCGGTATTACCGTTCGACCAAAACTTTATATCGCTTGCGGTATTTCCGGACAAATACAGCACATTGCCGGGATGCAGGAAAGCTCAATCATCATTTCAATCAATAACGACCCGATGGCTCCGATTAACACCATCGCTGACTACGTGATTACAGGAATGGTTGAAGATGTTTTGCCTAAAATGATTAAGTATTACAAACAAAACACGAAGTAAGATGGCTAATTTTTATACAGATAATCCCAATTTAAAACATCATCTAAACCATCCGTTAATGAAGCGGATTGTTGAACTGAAAGAACGCGGATACGCAGATAAAGATGCATATGACTATGCTCCTATCGATTTCGAAGACGCAATGGACAGCTATGACAAGGTCATGGAAATTTGCGGCGAGATTTGTGGTGAAATTATTGCCCCCAATGCAGAAGGAGTAGATGAAGAAGGTCCGACCCTAAAAGATGGTCGTGTAACCTATGCACAAGGAACAACCGAAAACCTGGAAGCTATGCGAAAAGCTGAGCTTATGGGCGTAACTATGCCCAGACGATACAATGGCTTAAACTTCCCGATGGTTCCGTATGTGATGATGATTGACATGATTTCACGCGCTGATGCTAGCTTCCAAAACATTTGGGGACTACAAGACTGTGCCGAAACATTGTATGAATTTGGAAACGAAGACCAACGTAAGTTTTACTTACCCCGAGTTTGTGCCGGAGAAACTATGTCTATGGACCTGACTGAGCCGGATGCCGGATCAGACCTTCAGGCCGTCATGCTTAAAGCAACATACAGCGAAAAAGATAGTTGCTGGTATTTGAATGGCGTGAAACGATTCATTACAAATGGCGACTCAGATGTACATTTGGTGTTGGCGCGCTCAGAAGAAGGAACACGTGATGCACGCGGTTTGTCTATGTTTATCTATGACAAACGTCAAGGCGGTGTAACCGTACGTCGTATTGAGAACAAACTGGGAATTAAAGGAGCACCTACATGCGAACTTGTTTATCGGAATGCAAAAGCTGAAATATGCGGCGACAGAAAACTAGGCTTGATTAAGTATGTAATGGCATTGATGAACGGCGCTCGTCTGGGCATCATGGGTCAATCAGTAGGACTAAGCGAAGCGGCTTGTCGTGAAGGATTGGCTTACGCTAAAGAACGCAAACAGTTTGGCAAAGCTATTATCGAATTTCCTCCTGTATATGAAATGCTCGCTTTGATGCGCGCCAAAACAGATGCCTCTCGCTCTATTCTGTATGAAACATCACGTTTTGTAGACCTGTACAAAGCGCTTGAGGATATCTCCAGAGAACGCAAGTTGACGCCGGAAGAACGTCAGGAAATGAAAAAATATAGCCGATTGGCCGACGCTTTCACCCCTATGGGTAAAGGTATGACTTCTGAATTTGCCAATCAAAACACATACGACTGTATTCAAATACATGGTGGTTCAGGCTATATGAAAGACTATGCTTGCCAACGACTATACAGGGATGCACGTATCACGAATATTTATGAGGGAACAACTCAGTTACAAGTAGTGGCAGCCATCCGACACGTCAATACCGGCACTTATTTGAATCAAATCAAAGAGTACGAACAACTCACTTACAAAGCAGACTTAGCAGTCTTAAAGACTAAGCTACAAGAAATGACCGCTATTTATGAACAAGCGGTTGCCAAAGTGGCTGAACAAAAGAATCAAGACTTTGCTGATTTCCATGCTCGTAGATTGGTTGAAATCGCTTCTCATTGTGTATTCGGGTATTTACTACTGCAAGACGCAACAGATAACGAGACTTTCCGTCAGTCTGCCGAAGTATATGTAAACTATGGCTATGCAGAAACTAAAAAACATTACACAGCTATTACTGATTCATACGTAGAAGAGCTTGAGATTTACAAGCAAAACTAAGTGTTAAACAACATATCAATCAAGAGGCTTGTCTCGCATGAGGCAGCCTCTTTGTTATTTTACACATACTAAAAATCATAAAAACGACTACTTCCGCCCCTCTTATCCAACAAAGAAAAAACAATCACAATAAACTATAAATCAGTAGATAAACACTAAAACAACAAACCCATATCTAGATATTTTCGATTTTATTGTAAGATATTTACACAACATCAGGCAACTGGCAAAGGTTATTAATATAAGATAGACTGATGCGCACATTCATCAAATGAGCCAATCTGTTTTATCCTTATTGCAAAAACAAACACAAGTAAAAACTAAACTAAACAAATTATTAACTAAAGGAACGAGTATGAAAACAAAATTATTCTTGATGGGTTTACTTTCTTTTTCAATCATCTTTGGCTTCAGCAGCTGCAAAGACGACGATGGAGTTAGCCCTATGGAAATGTTTAAAAAATCTCTTGAAGAGAAATTTCCTAATGCAGAAAACGTAGAATGGAAAGACAACAAAGGGTTTAAAGTGGCCGAATTTACATACAACGGGTTCGAAAAAGATGCATGGTTTAATGATAAAGGAGTTTGGGTCATGACAAAAACCGAGCTTAAAAGCATAGCCAGCACCCCTGAGGCAGTTCAAAAAGCACACGCAGCAGGTCCTTATGCAGATTGGAAAATTGATGATGTTGACTTGTTGGAAAGAGCAAACCCTAAAGCTGAGTTTTACGTAATCGAGGTAGAAAATGCCGATGAAGAAGAAGTTGACTTATACTACTTGGCTGATGGAACACTTTACAAAGAGATTATTGATAACGATGATATGAACGAATTTATTCCGGTGATACCAGAAAAGATTAGTCAGTTTATCAATCAGAAATACACCAATGCTGCTATTAAAAGCATTGACACAGAATATAACTATACGCTGAAAAAACGTGTATTAGAGGTGGATATCCTTCACGAAAAGAATGAAAAAGAAGTACAATTCACATTGGATGATAAGTTTGATTGGATTAAAACTGACTGGGAAATAGACTGGAAAGATGTTCCACTAGCTGTACAAAATGCCGTTAAAGAGGAGTATCAAAACTGGAAGATTGATGATGTTGACTATTCAGAACGTCCGGATGGAGTATATTACGTGATTGAATTAGATAACAAATCAAAGGAAGAAGTATACGTAGTATATAAAGCAGACGGATCATTTGTTGAAAAACTGGATAAATACAATTAATCTTTTTTCCTACAACTCATATTGATAGCCTTGACTACCTCAGCGTAGTTGAGGCTATTTTTTTATAAGCTAATATAGCTTCATCCCTCTTGAGGGGTTAATCCGGAGGAAGTAACGAAGGGTATTAAGAGTTTTTTTAGAATATCAAACAAACAGAATAAATCTCAAAATTAAGGCATTATAGGATTCTTGATGTAACGAAATATGTATCTTTGCACTAACTAAACGTGCTTAAAATACAAATGCCCTTAAACAAGAAAATATCTATTATCATTAGCTGTTACAACGAAGAGCTGAATATTCCTACGGTAGTTAAAGCAATTCATGAAAACATGGCTGAGGCAGACTATACTTATGAAATTATAGCTGTGAATGATGGTAGCACAGATGGAAGTCAGCAGCTGCTAGAAAAGATAGCCAAAGAGGATGAGCGCTTTTTTTATGTAGAGTTCTCACGTAATTTCGGTCACCAATACGCCCTTAAAGCCGGATTAGACAACTCATCCGGCGACTGTTTAATTTCAATGGATGCCGACATGCAGCATCCACCTGAACTCTTGCCTGAACTAATAAAGAAATGGGAAGAAGGCTATGACATCGTTTATACACGTAGAAAAGATGACCCTTCACTCTCTATCACCAAACGAACATCATCTAAGTTATACTATAAGATACTTAACTCGCTATCAGATATCCATATCGAAAAAGGCGCTGCCGACTTCAGATTGATGGATCGACGTGCAGCAAACGCATTAATTAATATTACAGGAGGCGAGCTGTTTATCAGAGGAATTGTGTCATGGATTGGGTTTAAACAATACGCAATCGACTATATGCCACACAAACGACTTTCAGGGGAAACAAAATATACCTTCAAAAAGATGTTTAATCTGGCTTTACAAGGTGTTTTATCCTTTAGCTCGAAGCCTCTACAGATAGCTCTTTATTTGGGTTTTAGCATATCCATACTTTCTCTACTCTTTATTCCCTATGCGATATTCAGCCTAATTGCCGGAAAAGCGATGGCTGGCTGGGTCTCTCTGATTCTCACGGTGTCGTTTCTTGGAGGACTCCAACTCTTTATTTTAGGCATTATCGGGGTGTATATTGGTAGAATATTCACCCAAACAAACGGATTCCCGCCATATATTATCCGAAGCACAAACATCAAAAAAGCATGACGCCTAACATACTTCTCAGTTTTGACATTGAAGAATTCGAAATGCCCCGCGAATATGGTCGCCCTATTCCGTTTGAACAACAAATGGCTGTATCCATTGAAGGGACTACACGGATACTCGACTTACTTGCAAAACATGACATAAAAGCGACATTTTATACTACGGCTAATTTTGCAAATCATGCGAATGATATTGTCAAACGCATCATTGAGGAAGGACATGAATTGGCTTCGCATGGATACATACATGAATATTTCGAAGTGCCACATCTTGCTCTATCTAAAGAGATACTGGAAGATATCGGACAAGTCACCATACATGGATACCGCATGGCTCGTATGATGCCTGTTCCCGAAGAAGAAATATATAAAGCCGGCTATAGATATAACTCTTCTATCAACCCAACTTTTTTACCGGGTAGATACAATAAACTTGGTGAGCCTCGCACCTACTTTAAAAGAGAAAATGTATGGCAAATGCCGGCATCCGTCACCCCTTGGTTCCGCTTTCCTCTTTTCTGGCTTTCCTTTCACAATCTTCCTTTAAGTTTATACTGTTTGCTAGCCAACCGTGTACTAAAAAAAGATACTTATCTCAATGTCTATTTTCACCCGTGGGAGTTTATGGATATTGGACCAAAGAAAAAGTACAACTTCCCATTTTACGTAACAAAAAATACGGGGACTCGTATGATTGAACGATTTGACAAATTCATTTCATGGGGTAAAAGCAAAGGATATCATTTTAGTCGCACATGGGATTTTATTAAAGACCTAACATAAGATAACCAGAAACACGTTACTAGAACAGGTTTATCAATCTACATTCAAAACTCACCGTATTTAGTCAAAAATATCACTACTTGTAGTGATTTGATATCTAAAATGAAGGAGTTATTTTTGTAGATAGATAATAATAGTTTCTATATAACCCCTTATAAAATGAATTATTCATCATTTTTCAAAGAAGCCCTTGACCGACTACACCAAGAGCAACGATACAGGACATTTGCTGATATTGAACGGATTGCAGGTAAGCACCCCCGTGCAAATTGGCATACTGAGTCAGGCGTTCAGGAGTTGACTATCTGGTGCTCGAATGATTACTTAGGAATGGGTCAACACCCGGAAGTAATCAAACAAATGAAAAATGCCGTATCACTACATGGTGCGGGAGCAGGAGGTACTCGTAACATATCCGGCAACAGCTGCTCTATCATAGAACTGGAAAGCGAATTGGCCGACCTACATCAAAAAGAAGATGCACTTGTTTTCACTTCGGGTTATGTTTCTAATGAAACTTCTATCTCAACCATAGCCAAGTTGCTACCAAACTGTCTGATTCTCTCAGACGCTTGCAACCACAATTCCATGATTGAAGGTATACGCCACTCACGCTGCGAAAAAGCTATATTCCGTCATAACGATCTCGAACATTTAGAAGAAATTCTACAACAGCATCAAGACCGTGCTAAACTCATCGTTTTTGAAAGTCTATATTCAATGGATGGAGATGTATCTCCTATTCATGCTATCTGCGACTTGGCGGAAAAATATAATGCCCTGACCTATATTGATGAAGTACATGCCGTAGGGATGTATGGTGCAAGAGGTGGGGGAGTTTCAGAGCAAGTAAATGCGGCCTCTCGAATAGACATTATTGAAGGTACGCTAGGCAAAGCTTTCGGAGTAATGGGCGGCTACATTACCGGCAACAAGGAATTGATAGACGCGGTGCGTAGCTATGCGCCGGGATTTATCTTTACTACTGCCTTATCTCCCGCTTTAGCGGCGGCGGCCACCACTTCTATTCGCATCTTAAAACAAGGTGTACATATCAGAGAACAACATCAGGCGCAAGTTGCTAAAGCTAAAAGAGCACTGAAGAAAGCCGGCATACCCATGTTGCCCACTGATACGCATATCATCCCCGTCATGGTGAGAGATGCCGAGCTGTGCAAAAAGGTTAGCGAACGATTACTACACAAACATCACATCTATATTCAAGCTATCAACTATCCTACTGTTGCTAAAAACACGGAACGATTACGTGTCACACCTTCTCCTTATCATACAGACAGTATGATCCAAGCCTTGGTAGAGGCACTTATTGAAGTGTGGGACTACTATCACATTCCTTATGAAACCCAGGAGAAATCATTGGTAGAATCTGCTTCTATCTAGCGTATGGATATTATAAGAATAGGAACTAGAAGCAGCCCCTTAGCTATATGGCAAGCTAATTTTGCAAAAGAAGAACTTTCCATTCATGGAATAAATGCTGAGGTTGTACCCATCGAAAGTGAAGGAGATTTAGACTTAACTACTCCACTATATGAAATGGGTATTCAAGGTATATTCACACGTACATTGGATGCTGCTCTATTGGAAAACAAAATAGATATTGCCGTACATTCCATGAAGGATGTACCTACCAGTTTAGCTAAAGGCTTATCGATTGCTGCCGTACTTCCTAGGGGTAAACACGGAGACGTTTTACTCGTTAAGAATCCGGAACTATTTACACCAGACCGTACATCCAAAAAATCATTAACTATCGCTACCAGCAGTATACGCAGGAAAGCACAATGGCTAAACAAATACCCGCACCATACGATTGTTAATCTACGGGGTAATATACATACGCGGTTAAAAAAACTTCAAGAAAATACGTGGGATGGAGCAATCTTTGCCGCAGCAGCTTTAGATAGACTAGCGTACGAAGCCGCAAACATCATCGAATTAGATTGGATGCTGTCTTCGCCTTCACAAGGAGCTGTATGCATTGTATGCCGAAGCGATCATTCAACTTTACTGAATCTTTGTCAAACCATCAATCACCAGCCCACACATATCTGCACATATATTGAAAGAGAATTTTTGAAATATACACAAGGTGGCTGCTCTACACCTATTGCCGCCCACGCCACCATTGAAGAAAAAATGATACACTTCAAAGGAAGAGTATGCTCTACTGACGGCGTTTACCTCAAAGACTTTAATCGAATCGTTCCACTTACCTCTTATAAAGAAATAGGAAAAGAAACTGCTCTGGATGTATTAAACAGCGATGCGAAAGCAATCATCGAGAATTTCATTAAGAAGAACCCCCTATGATTAATGTTTTGAGTACTGGTGAACTTCCTGATTCGCTCGTCACATATGCTCGTCAACAAAACATAAACATGGATGTCATGCCGTTTATTCATACTGAGCAAACCTCCAACCCGACCATTATTAAGCAAGTGCAAGAATTGGGAGAGAGTAAACAAACCGTTATTTTCACCAGCAAAAGAGCAGTACATGCCGTCTCTTCACTCCTACCCTCTGTGCCAGATTGGACATTCTATAGCATTGATGGAACAACGTATCAAGAAATTTCAAATCGCTGGGGTAGCCAATCAATTATAGACTGTGCATCCTACGGAGCTGAATTAGTCCAAAAAATCATAAGCAACTCTCCGAGTGAAAAGCTTATTTTTTTCTGTGGAGACATACGACTTGACACCATACCTGATGCCTTAAGAAAAGCAGGGATCGCATTTGAGGAAGTTGTCGTATATCACACAACATTAACACCTCGCAAAATAACAAACAACTACGATGCTATCTTGTTCTATAGTCCGAGTGGCGTGCATAGTTTCTTCACCCATAACCAGGTGGCGAATATCCGATTATACTCTATCGGAACAACAACGACAGCCGCACTGGAAAATTACAATCACGGAAACAACACAATCATCACCTCTCCTAAAACAGACAAAAAGGTCATGATTGAACAGGTTATAAACTCCTTAATTAATTGAGAATGGAAGCGACATTAAAAAATGATTTATTTCTAAGAGCCCTACGACAAGAAGAGGTGGAAAGACCTCCTGTATGGATGATGAGACAAGCGGGAAGATACTTACCCGAATACATGGTTCTGCGTGCTAAATATTCGTTTTGGGAAAGATGCAAAACGCCTGAATTGGCTTGTGAAATAACCTTACAACCAGTCAGACGTCTGGGTGTAGATGCCGCAATTCTTTTTTCTGATATACTAGTCGTACCCGAAGCGATGGGTATGGAGATAACACTGATTGAAAACGAAGGTCCAAAACTACTGTCTCCTATCCGCCTGGCATCCGACATGAAACGACTCCGTATTCCTGACGTACGGGAAAGCCTGGCATATGTGCCCGATGCTATTCGCTTAATCAAACAAGCATTGAACAATAGCATCCCGCTGATTGGTTTTGCCGGAGCTCCCTGGACTATCTTTTGCTACATGGTGCAAGGCAAAGGATCTAAAAATTTCAACGAAGCCAAACGTTTTTTCTATTCCGATCCCGAGTCTGCTCAACGTCTGTTACAAATGATAACAGACACAACTATCGCTTACTTGCAAGAACAAATACATGCAGGAGTGAATGCCATTCAGGTGTTTGACAGTTGGGGAGGATTATTAGGAGCCGATGAATATGCTATCATATCTTATCCCTATATCAAACAAATCATCCAATCTATCAAAGACCAAGTACCTACTATTGTCTTTGCAAAAGGGGCCTGGCACTCGTTGGGACTTCTGGCTGAGTCCGGCACTTCAGCTCTGGGTATCGACTGGGGTATCACCCCACAATATGCCAGAAGTATTGTTGGAGACAAAGTAACACTACAAGGCAACCTAGATCCCACAAAACTATACGGGAAGCGTGCATATATCAAGGAGGAAACAGAAAAGATGCTTGCTGACTTTGGTAAACAAAATTATATTGCCAACTTAGGGCATGGAATTCTTCCGGACATTCCGGTAGATAATGCACAAACATTTATAGAGACTATCAAAAACTATCAATAAATCGAAATACCATGTATCTACAAAGAAGAAACAGAGTTTTAAGAAAAAGTGCTGCTATTCGCAGTTTAGTGGCTGAAACGACGTTGACACCCAACGACTTTATTGTTCCCCTATTCGTTGACGAAGGAAAAGGAGTTACTATCCCCATCCCTTCCATGCCTGATTATTACCGTTATTCGCTAGACCTAACCATCAAGGAAGCAAAAGAACTATGGGAAAGAGGTATTAAGTCTGTACTCCTATTTGTTAAAGCCAAAGATGAAGACAAAGACAATACTGGTAAAGAATCTTGGAATCCGGACGGACTGATGCAACGGAGCATCAAAGAAATTAAAAATGCACTGCCAGAAATGGTAGTCATGACTGACGTTGCACTAGACCCCTACTCAATATACGGACACGACGGGATTGTTGTAGACGGAGAAATAGTCAATGACGAAACGGTTGAAGCTTTGGTAAAGATGAGTCTAAGTCATGCAGAAGCAGGTGTTGACTTTATTGCACCTAGCGACATGATGGACGGACGAATCTATGCCATGCGTAAAGCTTTTGAAGAAAATGGATATACACGTACCGGAATCTTAAGCTATAGCGCTAAATATGCCTCGTGCTTTTACGGTCCATTTAGAGATGCGCTGGACAGTGCTCCCGGATTTGGTGACAAAAAAACCTATCAAATGGATCCCGCCAACCGCAAAGAAGCAATCAAAGAAGCAGTGGATGATGTAGAGGAAGGAGCAGACATTGTAATGGTAAAACCGGCAATGGCTTACCTGGATATTATCAGAGAAGTAAAGGACATTGTAGATGTTCCGGTGAGTGCTTACCACGTTAGTGGCGAATATGCCATGATTAAAGCAGCTGCACAAAACGGTTGGATAGATGAAGACCGAGCTATAATTGAGTCGCTCACCTCTATCAAACGTGCAGGAGCGGACTTAATCGCAACCTATTTTGCTAAGAAAGCCGCCGACTTACTCTTCTAAAAAGAAGGAACTAATAAACAAACCTCATACAGCCGGGGAAAACGGAGAAATTCCGTTTTCCCCGGCTTCTTTTATCCAACACTACCCAACAGAAGCTATTAATCCTAAATGTAAACCCAGATAGATTCACTATAAAAGTAACACCAAAACTACATCCCAAAAGAATAGCAAACAAGCGGACGACATCAAGCAAAACGTCAGCAAAAACATGCTAGCTCAAGAAATATGATACACGCATTTTTTCTGTATAGTCACTCAATAAATTCAATACTGTGTTTTTCTAAAAAGTCTCTATCGTTTTGATCAAAACAATAGAGACTTTTTGGAAAAACAATAGGGAGATTTTTCACGCCTTATACAACATTGATACTTAACCGGTTGCGAGCTGCAAAAATGCAAAAAACAAGATATTTGAACAATTTTTGTTTTTTCAAATAGAAAGCAATCTTGCACATCTACTCACAAAGTGTCAAATTAATCAAATAAGCAAATCTCAAAATCACTGATGCCTGACTTTCCATAAAGCTTACCCGCTGGTCGATTTACAAACGCTACAGTTGGTGCAATTCTACTTCAATTACATAATTCACAAAGAAATTTTGGTTGCAACACAAATCAACAGCAGGAAAATTAATCTTTAAATGTTGGAGATTAAGGAAACTATGCGTAATTTTGCTGCCCAATAAAAAGAATTTAAAATAATATAATTAAGCAAACTATGATTATTGTACCTGTAAAAGAAGGCGAAAACATTGAGAGAGCGTTAAAAAAATTCAAACGCAAATTCGAGAGAACCGGAATCGTTAAAGAGTTAAGAAGCAGACAATCTTTCGCCAAACCCTCTGTAACAAAAAGAAAAATGATGCAGCGGGCTATTTACGTAAAGCAACTTCAACAAGAAGAGGAATAAAACTCCTATTTATTTTCTCACCAATAATTCAGAAATAAATCCGTATATTCGTTGTATTAAAAATAATGCAACGTGAATACGTATTATGATTCATTTCTGAACTATTTGCGGTATGAACGTAATTATTCAACACACACGCTAACCGCATATCAGGAAGACTTAAAACAATTTGAAGCCTTCCTACAACATGCTATCCAAGAGACAGACGCAACAGACCAAGCTACACTTAACCCGTGCTTAGTAGATGCCGACATCATACGAAACTGGATAATTCACTTGTTAGATAAGGGAATCAATCCTAGAACAGTGAATCGCAAACTAAGCTCTTTGAAATCTTTCTTTAAATTTCTCGTCAAGCAACAAGCAATAGACAGCAGTCCTATGCGATCTATTAAAGGACCAAAAACCAGAGAAGCACTTCCTACTTTTATTCGCGAAAAAGATATTGAAAGAATACTCGCGGAGGAAAACTACACAAACGACTTCGAAGGTATTCGAGACCGGCTAATTATGGAAACGCTTTATCAAACCGGGATTAGACGCTCAGAGCTTATCAATATCAAAACTAGCGACGTAGACTTATCCGCCTATATACTTAAGGTATTAGGAAAACGCAACAAAGAGCGATTGATTCCCTTTGCCGAAAGACTAAGAAAAATGATAGTCACCTACAGTGAAATACGCAAAGAGACCATAGAATATCCAAGCGAATGGTTTTTTGTTCAAAAAAACGGCAACCAATTAACAGTTGCTATTGTTTATAATATAGTAAGGGAAAGACTGTCGGACATACCTGCGTTATCAAAGAGAAGCCCGCACGTACTACGACACTCATTTGCTACAAGTATGTTAAATAACGGAGCAGAACTTAATGCAGTGAAGGAACTCCTGGGACACAGCAGTCTAGCTTCGACTTCCGTTTATACACATATGACTTTCGAAGAGTTAAAACGAATGTATCATGCTCATCCAAGAGCAAAAAAGTAAGGAGGTTTTTTATGGAAATCAGAATTCAATCAATCCATTTTGATGCTTCAGATCGCCTAGAGGCGTTTGTACAAAAAAAAGTTTCTAAATTAGAGCAGTTTTATGACCAAATTCTTTCAGCTGAAGTAACCCTGCGAGTCGTTAAACCAGAAGCTTCTCAAAACAAACAAGCAAGTATTTTGCTTAAAATAAAAAACGGAGATTGCTTTGCTGAAAAGACAAACAACACATTTGAGGAAGCCATTGACCAAGCTGCAGTTGCGTTAGAAAAACAGCTCATAAAGACTAAAGAAAAAATTAGAGATAAATAATTAGAAAAAACCAGATATTTAATTTGGTACGTATAAAAATAATATCTAAATTTGCAGCCGTTTCGCATTAATCAATACGAAGCGGCTTTTATTATATCTTAAAGAGTTGCCTCTTTAGCTCAGTTGGCCAGAGCACGTGATTTGTAATCTCGGGGTCGTTGGTTCGAATCCGACAAGAGGCTCAAAACAAGGGAGTTGAAAAACGCCCAAGCAAACAGACAGCGGTCTGAAAAGATAAAGAAGGGCAGTTACCAGAGTGGCCAAATGGGGCTGACTGTAACTCAGCTGGCTTACG
>CAZSWS010000057.1:3366-19558 GCA_964610765.1 uncultured Parabacteroides sp. | reverse complement strand
TTTTTTTATCTATATTTTTTGTTTCTTGTGCTCAAGATAATCTTTATTTAGATGATCTAAATGCTTCTCCTGAAAAATCTATTGATTTTAAAGTGTCTGAAGAGGAAGCAAGGGAGAAGCTTAGTGATTTTCTATCATATATGGAAAGCTTTGAAACATCTTCAGTAAAAAAGAAATCAAAAAGAATAATAAAAAACATCGAAGTATTGCAAATTAAACATCTTAGGTCAACAACACGCTCTAGTGTAGATACTGGTTTAGAAGATGACGCTGATGCTAATTTGGATGTTAGTATTGATTCATTGATGTATATAATGAATTTTGAAAACAATGAGGGATTTGCACTTGTTTCTGCAGATAAACGTACAAATCCTGTTTATGCTTTGGTAGATGAAGGAGCGCTTTCTTTGCAAAACCTTGAAGAAATTAATAATCCTGGCTTCATTTTGTTTATGGAAAATGCTATACAAAAGCAATTAGCTGATGTTAAGATGGGTGAGATCTATAATGATGATTATAGTGTTGAAACAAAAACAGGCTGGGGGCAAATTCCTGGTATGCCTTTGCTTAAAACCAAATGGGGACAGGGAGATCCTTATAACACGTATACTCCCAAAAAAAACAATAAAAACTGTCCTACAGGATGTGTTATAACTGCCATAGCTCAAATTGTTGCTCACTATAGAACTATAGGAAGTGTTAAGTATAATGATAATGGTGACTACGGTGCCACGAGTTTAAATTGGAGTCGGATTTTCACTGATTGTAGTAACGCTAAAAAATATGGAACTTTAGAATCAAACGAATCTCCGTTATCATCTGAGGAGGTAGCACATTTAATGCGTTTTATAGGATTTTCTATAAAAGCTAATTATGCTCCAGGTGGAACTGGAGCAAGTGATGATGAGGCATTAAGTTTTTTAAGAAAAATGGGAGGATTACAAACATCAAAATTAGTAGATTATAAAAAGAATGATGTTGCATCCGCTGTGGCATTAGGTCGGTTGTGTTATATTGGAGCATTTGCTCGGTATTATCATGTTGGCCTGGTTTTTAGAAAATACGTTGATGGACATGCTTGGCTGATTGATGGACTACGAGGTGAGTATGTTCATTGTAATTTTGGTTGGAATGGAGTTTGTGATGGATTCTATTTAAGTGGAGTTTTCGACACAACGAAGGGACCTACATCTACAGTGGGACCTAATGAAGGTGGTATTAGCCAATACAATTATCAATATAAACAAAAAATAGCAATTGTCTAGAAATAAAACACAAAGTATGAAAACAAAACTATTTATTACGTCCATTGTGGTGTCTTTAATGAGTTTAATAGGTTGCTCAGATGATAACAATAAAGATATAGCTGCTTATAATCCTTGGTTTTGTATTGAATATGTGGATGCTGAGGGGAATAATCTTATAAGTAAAATTTATGAAAAAGATGGAGAGTGGAGCCCTGTTGAAAGCATGGTGGAGATTTTGTCTGTTACTAATCAGACTTCTAGACCTGTTGAATATGAATCGCGGGCTAACCCGAGGAGCAAAAGACCAGCTTTCCCTTTCGATATAAAAGAACTTATTGTCTTTGGAGCTCCGGAGGCAGAAAGAATATATACTGTAAGATATAAAGTACCCAAACTTATTGGAACTGATCGAGTAGAAGAATTAAAACTCATTTTTAATATTCCTAAACATGGTGAAGGGGAGTTTTGTAAAGTATGGTATAATGGGGATGAAATAGATCATATTATCCATATGAGCGATTTTTATTCGGATATAAAAGATGAAAAAGGACGTGAGGGGATAGTTGAAAAGATTAATAAAGCAATTTATACCGGTAAGAGAACAGTGACGGTAGGAGGTAGTAGTTCGTCCATTATTTTGCCTGTTGAATAATCGTTTAGAAAGAGAGGATTCTCCATAAAAATGAAGAGGATGTGTCGTGAATTTAAATAGACCGATACATTCTCTTTTTAGCTTATTCGGTGTATGTGTTTAGACTTGAACTGTTAAGCAGTTTGCTGATGCTTTTTTATTCGGAAAATGGTGGAGCTAATTTATTTCTTTCGAATTGTATGTCTGACTTTTTTTGCTAAGTTTGTAAGTGTACAAAATGTCTAACTAAAACCTGATTGCCTATAGCCTATTTCTACTCATTATAATTGAAAATTAAACATAATGAGAAATCTTAGAGAAATGACCGATGAAGAATTGGTTGTATGCTATGCTATGGGAAATAACGAAGCTTTTGATGAGTTACTCAGCCGCCACCATGAGGCTGTCTATTCCTATATTTTCTTTGTGGTGCGTAATAAAGAAATAGCTGAAGATGTGTTTCAAGAAACATTTGTGAAAGCCATTGTCAATATCAAGCAAGGACGTTATACGGAGAGTGGTAAGTTTAAAGCCTGGATTACACGTATAGCTCACAACTTGATTATTGATAATTTCCGTCAGGTGAAAAACGAAAAGACCATATCCAATGATGGGTTGGAGGTTGACCTGTTGAACAATATGAAGCTTTGTGACGGAACTATAGAAGATGAGCTGGTGCGTTTTCAAGTGTTGAATGATGTAAAACGATTGGTCGATGCCTTGCCTGAAAGTCAGCAAGAAGTGTTGAAAATGCGCTATTATCAAGATAAAAGCTTCAAAGAAATTGCCGACCTTACCGGTGTAAGCATAAACACTGCATTGGGGCGTATGCGCTATGCTATTTTAAACATGCGCCGCCTTGCTACCGAAAATAACTTGGAATTAAGTCTGGCTTAAATCGTGGGTTTTATTCGTTGTTTAGAGGTTTTGCTCATGCATGTCTGAAATATTTGGAGTAATAATATCCTGTTCTGACTCAGAATATGTTTATATTTGCCTTGAACAAACCTATTACTAAAAAAGACACCAATGAAAAGAACCTATTTACTTGCCGTTTTATTTTTCTTAGCCAGTGCGCCTATATTACAAGCCATAAAAATAACCCATGGACCGTATTTGTGTGATATGTCGACAGATGGAGTAACCGTTGTCTGGACAACGGACAAACCGGCTCTGTCGTGGGTGGAATTGGCTCCCGATGGAAAGGATAGTTTTTATGCCAAAGAACAGGATAAATATTTTGATACCGTATCGGGACGAAAACGAGCTAATCAAACGTTACATCGTGTACGCTTAAAAAAACTAGAACCCGGAACAAGCTATCGTTATCGAATCTTTTCGCAAGAGGTTACTGAATGGACTTCGGGCGACTGGGTAACGTATGGGAGGGTGGCTTCTTCGAATGTATATTCGCAAGAACCCTATTCGTTCCGGACATTTACTAAAGAGAAGAAAGATATTTCTTTTTTGATTCTGAATGATATCCACAGCCGTTCGGACGATATGAAGGAGTTATGCAAAGACGTGGATTTTTCTGCACTTGACTTTGTTGTGCTGAATGGAGATATGACAACATTTGTGGAGAATGAAGAGATGATTTTTGACGGTTATATGGATGCAGCTGTTGAATTGTTCGCCAAAGAAACTCCACTGATTTATACACGGGGTAATCACGAAACCAGAGGGACGTATTCTGATGAATTGATTAAATACTTTCCTTCACAAACGCATCAGTTTTACCAGTTGGCTGAAACAGGAGGTGTGTCATTCTTGATTTTGGACAGTGGTGAAGATAAGCCGGATAGCGATATTGAGTATGGTGGAATTGCCGCTTTTGATGAATATAGGGAGGAACAGGCTGAGTGGATAGACGAGGTGGTGAGCACAGATGCTTTTAAGCAGGCTAATGCACGCGTTGCATTTATGCATATACCTCCTTCTACCGGCACATGGCACGGTACGCTACATTTAGAAAAAGTCTTTATGCCTATATTAAATCGGTCAAATATTGACGTAATGTTTTCCGGGCATACACATCGTTATATATATATGCCGCCTTCAGCAAAGAATACTTTTCCAATTGTGGTGAATGACCATCAGAGTTATGCGCTTTGCCATATTCGTGATGGAAAGATTCAAGTGGAATTGATAGGAGGAGATGGTAAAAAACATGTGCATGAATTTCCATTAAAAAAGTAAAAGCTTGTTGTGTCTATGAGAAATATGGCTACTTACATGCCTTTTGCCCGACCGCTTTATGTAATGTTAAAGCCTATTGGGTCAGTATGTAATTTGCGATGTGATTATTGTTATTATCTGGAAAAGAAAGGATTGTATCCGGATGAGAAGCGGTTTGTTATGACTGATGAACTGCTTGAAGAGTTTATACGTCAATACCTGGAGTCGCAAACGATGCCCGAAGTGCTTTTTACTTGGCATGGGGGAGAAACTTTGATGCGCAACATGGACTTCTATAAAAAAGCGCTTCAGCTGCAACGAAAATATGGTCGAGGCAGGCAAATAGATAACGTGTTGCAAACGAATGGAACTTTATTGACAGATGACTGGTGTCGCTTTTTTAAAGAAAACAATTTTCTTATAGGTATATCAATAGATGGGCCACAGGAGTTTCATGATGCTTATCGGAAGACGGCAGATGGTAGACCTTCGTTTTATAAAGTGATGAAAGGAGTTGAATTGCTTAAAAAGCATGGAGTGGCTTATAATGGAATGGCGGTCGTGAATGATTATAATGTGGATTATCCCTATGAGTTTTATGATTTTTTTCGTCAGATAGAATGTCAATACATTCAATTTGCTCCTATCGTTGAGCGAATGCCTGATGGCAGTCCGGCTGCATGGAATGTACCGGCTGATAAATGGGGGAGTTTCCTGATTGGAATATTTGACGAATGGGTACGCAATGATGTAGGAACTTACTTTGTGCAGTTTTTTGATGCTGCTCTAGCTAATTGGGTGGGTGAACAACCGGGAACTTGCATTTTTACCAAAACATGCGGACATGCGGGGGTGATGGAATACAATGGCGACGTGTATGCTTGTGATCACTTTGTTTATCCGGAATATAAATTGGGAAATATTCGGTCAAAAACATTAACCGAAATGATGTACTCGCCAAAGCAGATTCGCTTTGGGAAAGATAAATATGAGGCTTTGCCTACACAATGTCAGGTGTGTGAGTATTTGTTCGCTTGTAATGGGGAATGTCCTAAAAATAGAATAACGAAGACTGATACGGGAGAAGAGGGCTTGAACTACCTTTGCGAAGGGTATTATCAATTCTTTAAGCACATTGCCCCCTACATGGAATACATGAAAAACGAGCTAAAGCATGAACGTCCACCGGCTTCAATTGTGGATTATCTGCGTGAAGGAGGAAAACTCTAAAAACGGACTTCTTGATGTTTAGGCTTTTAAGTTAAATATAAACACGACCGGGTTGTCTTGCTCTTGACGTTCGGGGAAAAGCTTGTATGTGTCTTTGCTGCCTTTGACAAAGCAGAATGAGGTGTTTTGCATATTTAGAGCACAAAGATCTGTTATAGTTCCGGTCTTAAGTAAATCGTCTTTAAATCCTTCCTTGGAATAGTAAGCTTTATGCTCTTTTATATCGTAACAAAATGCGTAGCTGGATGGGTCATCTGTGCGGTTGCGATAGTTTGCCAGCATGAACCGACCACTACGTCTAACGGGAAATAAATTGCCTGATGCAATAAGTCCGGCATTTACTTGAACGGTTGTTTTTGCAATAAAAAGTGTGTCTTCCAATAGGTAGTCGGGTTCCATGGAAGGACTGAAAGCATATACTTCTCCTTGATGGGTGACGACTGGTTCCGGCGTGAGGAAGAATTCATTAGCCGGTCTGCCGATGTTAGCAGGAGATAAAGCTTGGCTTTCCAGTAGATTGAATTCAGTATCAAAACGGCAAATATGTGTTTCTATCCGTTGAATAGCAGGATTTGAGGAATCCTGAAATAGCAAGTCGGCAGTAATCCAAAGTGAGTCATGAAAGAATTCTATTTTATGTAGTTTGTCCCAAGTCGGATTGGCTGATAAGTCTTGTGTGGCAAGTCTATTTCCATTAAAATCATAATAGGAAACCATGTGTTGCTGCTCGATAGCAATGATGCGTTGATGCTGCGTGTCTATGGTAAAGTCTGTAAGTGAAAAAGGGGTGATTTGGCGTATATATTTGCCTTTATCGGTGAATTGAAACAATCTTCCCTGGCTTGCTATGAAAAGATAAGAACTTGTGGCGCGAACTTTCTCTATTTTTTTTATCCGACATTCTTCTTTCGTTTCTAATGGAATGGCTATAATATCTTCAGCTATAGCGGATAGCTTACTTTCGTTATATACTTTTAGATGGCTGTTTTTATACATTTCGTACCCGTTGTAACTATAGATAGCTATAAAAAGAAGGGCGAAAAAATAGAATATCTTTTTCATGATTAGTGGTTTATGTTACTAAACTGCTTCTTAAATATCTCAAAGATAGCAAATTCAATATATGGAAATTTGTTTTGAAGAATGATTCGGTTTAAAATTTGATTAAAAAACTCTAAACAGATGTTTATTGTGCGTGTCAAGTATACTTTCATTCATGACAAAACATGAAAATGTCATTTAGATTTGTAATTTTGTCATGAAAACTGTAATATTAGCAGTTTACTTACTTCTTGAACAACTATGATAAGTAGCGATATACAACAAATAAAACAACGATTCGGGATTATTGGTAACAATTCGGAACTGAACCGGGCGATTGACACAGCTGTTCAAGTGGCTCCGACCGACTTGTCGGTGCTTATTTCCGGTGAAAGTGGAGTGGGGAAGGAGACTTTTCCGCAAATTATACACCAATACAGCCCCAGAAAACATGCGCAATATATAGCTGTGAATTGTGGGGCAATTCCGGAGGGAACGATTGATTCTGAATTGTTTGGTCATGAAAAAGGTTCTTTTACCGGAGCGCTGGCAGATCGTAAAGGATATTTTGAAGTGGCTGACGGTGGGACAATCTTTTTGGACGAAGTGGGAGAATTACCCATTCCTACCCAGGCACGTTTGCTTCGTGTGTTGGAGACGGGTGAGTTTATTAAAGTAGGCTCTTCGAAGGTGCAAAAAACAAATGTGCGTATAGTTGCAGCCACCAACGTGAAGTTGGAAATAGCAGTCGCAGAACGGAAGTTTCGGGAAGATTTGTATTATCGCCTGAATAGTGTTCCTATATTGATTCCGCCTTTAAGAAACAGACAAGAGGACATCCCCTTGCTCTTTAGAAAATTCGCTTCTGACTATGCTTCTAAATATCACATGCCTCCTATTCGCTTAGAAGAGGATGGAAGACAGTTATTGATGAGTTATCGTTGGCCGGGAAATGTACGGGAACTGAAAAATCTGACTGAGAGAATTTCGGTCATAGAAGAAAGTAGGGAGATAAGTGCTGAAATACTTAAAAACTATCTGCCGGATACTGAAATGAGTAAACTGCCTGTGCCTGTGAAAGTGGAGTCAGAAGGGAAGGTGTTTAACTCAGAAAGAGAAATACTTTATCAGGTTTTGTTTGATTTGAAAAGTGATTTGAATGATTTGAAAAAGCTGGTGCATGACATTATGCAAGGTCAGGTGCCTATTCAAATGTCGATGGACAAGGGAGATCGGTATGTTGCAAAGCATCCTTCCGCTTCGATTCACTCACATGAAGAACCTGATGCCGATGCCGATTATCATATTCAAGAAGCTGAGCAAGTTGAAGAAATGCTTTCTTTAGAAGATGCGGAAAAAGAAATGATTCGGAAAGCATTGGAGCGTCACAACGGAAAAAGAAAAGGTGCGGCAGCTGATTTGAAAATTTCTGAGCGAACGCTGTATCGAAAAATTCGTGATTATAATTTAGAATAAATACATGGGTAAGCATACATATATATTGTTGAGTGTTATATGGATTAGTCTGCTGCTTTTTTCAGCTTGCTCCATCTCTTATACATTCAATGCAGCTACAATAGATTATACCAAAACAAAGACTATCTCAATCAAGCCTTTTCCTAATATGGCTATGTTGGTATATCCCATGTTGTCTCAGATGCTGACAGAGGAGATTGAAGATAAGTTTATCACGAAGACTAAATTGCAAATGGTCAGAACCAATGGCGATTTGGATTTGGAAGGAGAAATAACCGGGTATGACCTGATGCAGATGAATGCGAAACCAACGGAGGGTAACGACCGGGTGTTTGCTTCGCAGACACGCTTGACGGTTACGATTCGCGTAAGGTATGAGAATCGGGCGAATCCGGAAAAAGACTTTGAAAATAACTATTCAGCTTTTCGGGAGTTTGACAACTCGAAAACTATCGATGATGTTCAAAGTCAATTGTGTCAAGAGATTGTAGAAGAGCTTGTAGACCAGATATATAATACAACCGTTGCTGACTGGTAATAAATGAATGCGAAGGGACTATATCAGTTGATGGATGCACCTGCCCGGATGAATGGGCAGACGTTGGCTGAGTTGAGGGAAATAGTGGATGATTTTCCTTGGTTTAGTGTTGCTCGCATGCTTTATCTTAAAAATCTCTCTGTAGAGAAAGATATCCGGTTTCGAACAGAACTGAAGCGTAGCTCGTTGTTTGTTTCGGATAGGAAGCAATTGTTTTTACTGATAGAAGGCGAGAAATATCAGTTGCCTAAAGAATATAAGGATAAAAGAATATCTGAAGAAGTAAGTGATTCATTTAGTTTGATAGATACCTTTCTTTCAGCTCGTGCTAGAGAGGGAGAACAGGACGATAGTACGGATCCTTTGTTCTTGATTCAGCCTTCTGTGTCGTCTGATTATATCTACTGGAGTTTGTCTAACGAGGAGTCGGAAGAAAAGACGGAAGGTGATGATGTTCGGATGAAACACCAAGATTTAATTGACTCTTTCATTGAAAAAGAAGACCATCGTTTTGAATCACTCGAAAAAGCAACTGAGGGGCAAGTGGGCGTTTTAGATATTGAAGAGGATGGCTTAGATGATTCGTTTTTCACGGAAACATTGGCGCATATCTATGTGAAACAAAAAAGATATGTTAAAGCATTGCAAATAATTAGAAACTTAAGCTTGAAATATCCGGAAAAAAATAGTTACTTTGCAGACCAAATTAGATTTTTGGAAAAACTGATTATTAACTCAAAAAAATAAAATAGAAAATGTACGTGTTTATCTCTGTATTAATTCTGATAGCTTCCCTCCTTTTGATATTTATTGTTGTGATACAAAATTCTAAAGGTGGTGGTTTGGCTTCCGGCTTCTCTTCGTCTAACCAAATAATGGGTGTACGTAAGACTACCGACTTCTTAGAAAAAGCAACATGGACATTAGCAGGAGCTATTTTGGTGCTTTGTATTGTTGTAACGGCATTTATTCCCGAATCTCAATCGGTGCAACGCTCTTCTGAAATACAACAACAAGTGAACGAAGCTCAAACGGTTGACCCCAATGCAATTGCTCCGGACTTTGGAACACCCTTGCAGCAAGAAGGTGAAGGAGAAGCAATACCTGTAGAGCCGGAAGAGACACAAGAGAATTAATACGAGGAAAGCTAGAAACCTTTCTGAAAAAGAATTATATTAGTGGCGGAGATGAGTGAAAGCATCTCCGCCTTTTTATTTAAAGAAAAATATATGTTTGAAGGAATACATTTTAATGGATTACTGATAGGAATCGCAACGTTTGCTATCATTGGTTTTTTTCACCCGGTTGTTGTAAAAGCAGAGTATTACTTTGGAACAAAATGCTGGTGGGTGTTTCTGGTGTTGGGAATACTGGGACTTGCTGCATCGCTTATGGTTGAAGATGTGTTTATCTCAGCATTGTTAGGAGTTTTCTCCTTCTCATCCTTTTGGACAATCAAAGAGGTGTTCGAACAAGAAGAACGTGTGATGAAAGGTTGGTTCCCCAAAAACCCGAAGCGTAATTACGATAAGAAAAAGAAGTAAATACAAACTTGCTTTGTTTCAATCTTTGTGCTGTTTGAATGCATACGTCTTCAAACTATTTTAATATCTATGAATTAACTTGTACTTTTGTAAGAATAACATAAATAAAAACACCATGACAAAATCAGCATTAGACTACATGCAAATTTTACAGCAGTTCGAACTAAAAGAAAAACCCGTAGCGGCTCAACCTTTCGGTAATGGACATATCAATGATACGCTGAAAATCTCGAATGAAAAAGGAGAAGATGTGTATATTTTACAACGCATCAATCACAATATATTCCCCAATGTGGATATGCTACAAAATAACATTCAGATTGTGACTGCGCATATCCGAAAGAAACTTGAAGAAAGTGGCGAGAAAGATATCGATAGGAAGGTGCTAACCTTTTTACCTACTAAAGATGGTAAGCAGTATTACTTTGATGGTGAAAGTTATTGGAGAGTTTCATTGTTTATCCCTCGTAGTAAAAGCTATGAGGAAGTAAATGAAGCATACTCGTATGAAGCAGGTAAGGCTTTTGGTAACTTTCAGTCTATGTTGGCTGATATTCCTGAAGGAACGCTGGGTGAAACAATTGAAAACTTCCATAATATGGAGTTCCGCCTATGGCAGCTAAACGAAGCTGTAAAAGAAGATAAAGTAGGCAGGGTAGCTGAAGTGAAAGACTTACTGGCTGAGATAGAGAAGCGTGCTAAAGCTATGTGTATCCAGGAGGACTTGCATCGCGAAGGAAAACTAAGAAAACGCATCAATCATTGTGATACGAAAGTCAACAATGTCTTGTTTGATGAAGAAGGAAAAGTGCTTTGTGTGATTGACTTAGATACTGTTATGCCGGGTTTTGTGCTTTCTGATATTGGTGATTTTATTCGTACAGGAGCTAATACAGGTGCAGAAGATGATGCAAACCTGGATAATGTGAATGTGAACATACCGATATTTGAAGCGTATGCAAAAGGATATATGGAGAAAGCGAAATCGTTCTTGACACCACTTGAAATCTCGCTGCTTCCGTACGGAGGACGTTTGCTGACTTATATGCAAACAGTGCGCTTCCTGACTGATTACATCAATGGAGATACTTATTATAAAATTCATTCACCTAAACATAACCTACAACGCACTCTAGCGCAATTTAAACTGCTGCAAAGCTTAGAAGAACACCAAGATGAGATGGAAGGATTTATGAAACAGTGGCTTTAATCCATATTGATTATTCATATAAAAAAGCTTCCGGCAACTATGCTTATCGGAAGCTTTTTTCTTGATGGAATATCACGGGCTTATAGGTTTATTTGATAGAGACTCAGATGTTATTTATAAACAGAATACTAGCTTTGCATGTTAGTGTAATAGCGATTTAAAGCGAATATTATGGCAAAAATGCAAATAGAAATATGGTCGGATATAGCTTGTCCGTACTGTTATATAGGAATGAAAAAGCTGGAATCAGCTTTGGCTGATTTCCCGTATAAAGAAAATATAGAATTAGTATGGCGTAGTTTTGAGCTCTCTCCTGAACTTCCTAAAAAGGCTATCGAAAAGTCATACTATCAATACCTGAGCGACACCTATAGTGTAACGCTTGATAGGGCACGCGCTATGACTCATAAGACCGTGCAAGAGGCTGCTAAGGTTGGGCTTGTTTTAGATTATGAAAAGTTGGTTGTAGCCAATACATTTGATGCGCTTCGGATGGTTAAGCTAGCTGCACGAATTGATAAGGCTACCGAGATGGAAGATGTTCTGTATGAAGCCTATTTTACTGAGGGTAAAGATGTGAGCAATCAGGCTGTTTTGCTGTTTTTGGGTGAGAAAGTAGGGTTGTCGAAGGAGGAAATCTCCCGCATGCTTCATAGTGAAGAATTGGTAGAAGAGGTGGAAAGCGATATCAGCATAGCTGAAAAACTAAACATTAACTATGTGCCTTTCTATCGGTTAAATGGAAAGCACTTTGTAGAGGGTTCTATTCAGGTCGAAGAGTATATACGTGTGTTGAGTAATGCGTATGCTGAATGGTCCGGTAAGCAGTCTGGTGAGGATGCTTCAGGAGAAACGATTCAAGGACAATCTTGTACGATAGATGGAATTTGCACGTAAGCGTGTAGGGTCGCTATCTTTTAGATTGAAAAAAAGACAGAAGGAGTTGTGAGGCTTCTTCTTGCATAACACCTCCGGTAGTGATTGTTTTGGGGTGTAGAGCTTTGGGGGCATACGTTGTATAGCCCCTTTTTTCGTCATAAGCCCCAAAGACAAGTTTGCCTACTTGTGCCCAACTAATAGCCCCGGCACACATAACACAGGGTTCTAGTGTTACATATAGCGTGCATTGATTAAGGTATTTAGCTCCCAGAATATTAGTTGCTGCCGTGATGGCTAGCATTTCTGCATGGGCGGTAGGGTCGTTTAATCGTTCAGTTTGATTATGAGAGCGGGCGATGATTGTGTTTTCAGAAACAATAACAGCTCCAACCGGAATTTCTCCTTCTTCGCGCGCTTGCTCAGCCTCTCTAAGCGCTTGCTTCATAAAGTATTCATCCGTAAACATAAGGTTATCTCATTTCGCTTTCGTCAAACAAGGTAGGATAGTCATCAACCATTCTTTTTACTACGTGAGACATGACGGCTGTTCTGAACAGGTTTGACTTGTTTTCTATTTTATACTTTTTGAGATATTTTTCAATGACTTTATATTCATGCTCGTTTAGCATGAACGACACACGGTATGAACGTTGTGGCTTATTGCTTCCCATCTCTTGATATCTCTCTTATATTTATTGCAAATATACAAGCGCAAGAAGTAAGAACAAAGAAAAAGAGTATATTTGTGATTGTATGGCAGATACAAATAAAATAGGCAACGAAGGCGAAATGGCAGTTCGCCGCTATTTGACCGAAAAAGGAATTACCATATTACATACTAATTGGCGGTGGCATCACTTTGAACTGGATGTGGTAGCTACTGATGGTGAGAACCTGATTGTAATTGAAGTAAAGACTCGTTCGGAAAATGCGTTGATAAGCCCTGAAGAAGCGGTAGACAATAAAAAAATAAGACGTACAGTAATTGCTGCTGACAATTATGTACGGATATATGATATTGACTTGCCTGTTCGTTTTGATATTTTTGCCTTAACCCATACGCCCGGAGGGTATCAAATAGACCATATGGAGGATGCCTTTTATGCAACGGCTAATTAAATATCAGGTATGCATATAGAAGATGTACGCAACTACTGTTTGAGTCTTAAAAACACAACGGAGTCATTCCCGTTTGATGACGTTTCTCTTGTGTTTAAGGTTGAGAATAAAATGTATTTACTGGCATCGCTTGATGCCGAGGAACCCTATATCGCTGTGAAGTGCGATCCTGATACAGCTATTGCTTTGCGAGATCGTTACTCGGCTGTAGAACCTGCCTATCATTTTAATAAAAAGCATTGGAATGCTATCTATCTGGAGCGCGATATGGACGATGCCCAGATATATGAATGGATTAAACATTCATATAAATTAGTTATAGCCAAGCTACCCAAGCAAATCCGTACATTATACGAAGACATAGAATGAAAACAGAAGTTGAGCTGATTCACTTAAAAGAAACAAATTCGACTAACCGATATTTACGACAGTTGATGCAAGAGAAAAGCCTCTCCAAGCAAGTAGTTGTCGTAGCAGACTATCAAACGAAAGGGCTGGGACAGGTCGGCAACTATTGGGAGTCGGCTAGGGGAGAAAATTTGTTGTTTAGTCTGTTACTTTTTCCTCATGAAATATCATTGGATTCGTTCTTTGTACTGTCGCAACTTGTTTCACTTAGCATAAAACAAGTGTTAGACAAGTATACGGATGAAATAACGATTAAATGGCCCAATGATATCTATTGGAAAGACAAAAAGATAGCCGGCATATTGATTGAAAATGATATTGCCTCAAAAGAAATCCTTCAGTCGATTGTTGGAGTAGGTATTAATATTAATCAGACCGACTTTCAAAGCGATGCTCCCAATCCCATATCGCTGAAGCAAATACTGCATAAGGAGTACGAACCTTTTGATATTCTTTATGACTTTTTGACTGCTTTTCAAGCGATGTATCTGCGCTTCTTGCATGGAGAAGAAAAAACGCTTTCGACAATGTATCGGCAGTCTTTGTATAGGGGAGAGGGCTATCATCCTTTTGAAGATGACGAAGGAACTTTTGAAGCACGAGTGAGTAAGGTAGATTCCTTAGGTTTTTTATATTTAGAAGATTGTGAAGGACGCATGCGAAAGTATGCTTTCAAAGAGGTGCGGTATAAGTAAATTCTTAGCGTCTTTTATTTAGGCTTCATCACGAATGATAATATGGAAAACGTTTGCATACTTAAAAATAATATTTACCTTTGTGCCACAAAAATGATGAAAATCATGCCCAGATGGCGGAATAGGTAGACGCGCTGGTCTCAAACACCAGTGGATTTATTTCCATGCCGGTTCGATTCCGGCTCTGGGTACGGAAGCGGAAAGGTTAGTAATAATCTCTCCGCTTTTTTTATTACCACTATGTTTTAAGGTAGCCAGTCAAGGCTGTTTTTTAGAGGGTTATTTCTTCGCCAATGTATAAGCTCTTCATAGGTTTTAATATTTCCCGTGAAGACTGCATGATAGACTTCTATTCCCGGAATTAATGCATCTTTAGGCATGTCGTATTTTATGCGGAGAATCGTTTCTTGTATTTCGGGAGTTAGTTTGTCAGTTATTGCCTGTGTCACTTTTTCTACTACTCCATCGTATTTTGACCCTTTACGGATATGAATCAAGTCTAGTTTCCAACTCTCCTTTTGGCTGTCTTCGAACAATGAATGCCATTCTAAACATTCTTCTTCTGTGTCAAGTAGGTCTCCATATTGAACACTTGTTAAGTGTAGTCGTTCAGCCAATTTTGCCATGACTGAAAAGCTTTCTTCAATTGAAACCTTTTTTGTATATACATGGATGTCAATGTCTCTATGAATAAGTAAGCCTGATTTGAGCGATCCGACGATATAGACCTGCCCGCCAATCTCTTCCCATAGCTGGAATAGTCTGCCTTCTTCAATCAACTTCCAGGCTATATCCTGTCTTTGTTTTGAAAGTTCAAGTATGTCCATTCTTTATTATTTTTTCACAGGTTCGTCTGCTTTTTGCATTTTATATTCACAATCCTATTTGATATATTCTCGATTCTTCTTCCCATGGGTGGTGTCCTTGCCCAATATATTTGAACCCAAATTTCTCATAATAACTGATGTGACTCGTGCTCAAATATAAATGAAAAAAACCGAATCTTTTAGCGTCCTCTTTTGCTTTATTAATCAATAATTCGGCATAATTATTACCTCTATGTCGCTCTGAAATAAACAAGGCACAAATCCACGGATATAAATCCATCCGACTGATGAAGTCATTGGTGATAAGTCCGGCACAACCGATAATTTCTCCTGCTTTTTCTAATAAATACCATTGTGGTAAAGTATTCTCCGCTTGTAAACTATGCGTAATACTATCTTCATACATAATAGGTGATACTTTGTTCCAGCTTTGCTGAAAGAAGCGTATCGCCGTATCTTTATATTTCGTGTTTTCTCGTATGGATATGATTTTCATGTTTAGTTGTTCCGATTAATTATCTTGACGATTGTATTTGCCATAATGCTTTTCCTTAGTAACGATTCTCGGCGGTTTTAGTTTTTGAAATAATACATGATGAGTACTGGGTTGTCAAACTCGTTGAGGTTGTTTATGATTTCTTTATTTTTTTCGGTCAAAATGCTTTCAGGAAGTATCCTTTCTGTTTTCTCGTCTTCATCTAGTGTGCCAACTATGTATGCATTAGTCCAGTAGACGGGGTGGATAGTTGCGCCTTCTGAAAAGTTTTCAAAGATAAAATAATCCCCCTCTTCCTTATGGTAGAATATATTTATGCCCTTGTTCTTTCTATAAATCCTTGCATAGTGGTATGTGTCGTTTCCTCCATTCATCTGAAAGATATAGTTGACTATCTCTGAAGAAAATACTTTTTGCGATAAGTGTGCTATGTTTTCCGTCGTTAACTCAAGTGTCATTTTCTGATTGTTGTATTTTCCGAAATCCCATTCATAGGCGGTATCCAATTTCCCATTGGAACTGATGGTATAGATGGTATTGCTTGAAGAGCGGGTGAGTAGATTCTTATAAGGGAACATGGTGGGGGAGAACTTATTTAGAAAAACCTCGTCTTCCGGAAACAACTCTGACGTGATTTGGTTTGAATGGAGAGAATAAAGTTTTAGGCGATTGT
>CAZSWS010000057.1:0-3266 GCA_964610765.1 uncultured Parabacteroides sp. | reverse complement strand
ACGACATCTTTTCTGTTCAAATCAATAGAGATGCTCAGTCTGTCGGCAGGTTTGTTTCTATTGCTACAAGAGAAAAGAATGGCTATTGTAAGTAGGCAAATAGCATGCTTGAGATTCATATCTTTGTTTTTTTTGAATAAAAGGTCGTTTGTTTGAATTGTAAATATACAAGTTTTAGTACTATTTATGCTATAAATGAGAAGATTAGCTATTGAGAGAGGTTGTTGATTGAAATAAATAAGCTATTTTTGCCGGATGTACATCTCTTGATAAGCATTGAGAGTATAAATAAAAAAGGATGCGGTTGTTTTTATTTCTCTTGTTCAGTGGCTTTTCATTAGGCCTATTTGCTTCTACAGAAAGTGATACCACGGTTTCGGTAGAAGGAAAAGCTACGTACTATCATCCTCGTTTTCATGGACGAAAATGTGCAAGTGGCGAGGTGTATGATAAAAACAATTTAATGGCGGCACATCCTTCTTATCCTTTTGGTACATATTTGCGGGTTACGAATCTTAAAAATAATAAGACCGTGATTGTGTATGTAGCTGACCGCTGTCCTCCTCGTAAAAATCGCCTGATTGATTTGTCTGAAAAAGCTGCAAAGGAGCTCGACTTTATTCGTGCCGGAGTCGCTCAAGTGCGTTTGGACGTGGTAGATGGTCCGGCAGATATGCGTTATTTAGAGCGAATAGAGGCTGCGCCTATCCGGTTTGACGCTGACCTGTGTTATGCTGATCGGGTAGACGAGGTTTTGTCTCAATCTATTTTTCCTGTAGATAGCAGCCGTACGTTAACGTACGAGCCTACCATCCGAAAATGATAGGCTCTTGAAGTATAGAGGTTAAGTCTCGTCTGTGTTTTTAATGTAACCCTCTAAAGCTTTTACATACTGCTCAAAAGCATTAACCCCTTTTTTTGTAATCTTGCATACCGTTCGTGGACGCTTCCCATCGATAAATTTATTTACTTTAATATACCCTGCTTCGCTGAGTTTTTCAATCTGTACACTGAGATTGCCCGACGTTGCCTTTGTTTTTTCTTTGAGAAAGACAAAGTCGGCTTCTTTCACTGATAGCAGAATGGATATAACAGCCAAACGAAGTTGCGAGTGTAATAAAGGGTCTAGGTCTTCAAACATGGAGTTGTTTTTTTGCTTTAAAATTTAAAAGATGCCCCGGGGCAATGTTGCCAACCAGCATGGCACCTGCCATTAAAAGAGGGTAGTAGCTAATCGGTACAAAGTTATACAAGATTAAGCAAACAAAGCATAGAGCTACTGAAATATACATCCATTTCAGCTGGTAGGCTACGGATGATATATACAGTGCAAACATATAAATAAAGGTGATGGCCGGATATATGTTCCACCCCAGCTTTGACCCGAATATGAGCAGTACAATACAGAACATAAAGCCTGTCCATATACGGCTGACTATAAGGTCTGTATAGGTGAACGCTGTAATCTTTTTGGAGTCTCTGAAAGCCATGATTGAGGTAATGATTCCACCTAATACCATCGTAAATAGCCATACGACACCGGTTTTGCCTTTATCCATATCTGTGAAGTTGATAAGTAGAAAGTGTGCAACAGATGTCAGAAAGGTTAAGTATCCCCATAGCAGAAAATAGTTTCCGGCTCCTTTGTGTAAATTCCCTTTTGCCGTTGATATCATCTCGTTGATAACTCGTAGGCTGTCTTCGTGTGAAAATTTTGTTTCCATAGTCCTTTTTTTACGGATAGTTTTTAATTCATTTTGTAAGAACAGTATATAGCCAATTGGTTTTTATAGTTTAATGGTTGATAAGAATGAGAGTCAGCCAATCAGGTTACTAATGCTATAAGTTGTGTGTTTATGTAGCGCATAGTCAGTAGCTGAAGTCATCATGGTCGCTTTGCTGATTAATTGAGTGTGTATATTTATTCTCAGTTTTGCCTGAAGGTGTTGACTCTTTATTTGATTAGCTGCTCTCATTTTGTTTTTATTAATACTATATTCTGATGCAAATATAAATCAGTTTATAATATAAACCAAATTATATTGTAAATATATTTGCGAAAGAATTAGAAAGGAAGTGTTTACATGGAGGGAAATAATATTCACAAGTCTTGGCTGACAAAAAATAAGGTTGTACCTTTAAGGTATAAATGGACTAGATATGTGTATGATGACAAGGGATATAGCTGATAATTTACTGAATATTTGTTTGTTAAGCGATTGTTTAGGAGACAATTCTCCTTAGCTTGATACTGACTGTATTGTTTTGCTTTGCCGGAAAGTAAGACAGTGGTCATTTTATCCGGCTTCGAATGCTTCCATCATAAAACAACAAACAGCTATTGACGATAAAAAAACTAAATACATACGGAAACGTCAACTATTTAAAAGGGCTGCAACTGGATAAATCAGTTGCAGCCCTTCTTTTTTTACGGCTAAAACATGTTATATAACATACAAATTCAATACTGTCATTTTCAAAAAAGACTATAGTCTTTTACTAAAAAGGCTATAGAGACTTAGCAAAAAGGGTATAGAGATTTTTTAAAAGCACTTTTTAGCCCTAAAACACACCTCGAGTGTGAATAAATCAAAAATAATGTATAATAATAAATCCAGGTTTGGTGCATCAATCTGTTCTTGTATGTTAAGTAAATATAAATAATCACAATTCAAGTCCTGCTTGACGATGAATTTTAAGTGGTCTGTTCATTATCTACTATCCAAATCAATTTTGCGATAAAATACGCAGGGTGTGTGGGGGTGTAAATAACAATAAAATAGTCTATCTATCTCTTTTATTGTTGTTTATAGAGCGTATTGTTTATTATCTTTTGTATATTTGACGCATTAAAATACTTATTTTATGAAACAAAAAACTAATCTCATCACTGTCATTGTTCTGGGGTTGTTGATTATCCCAATCGTTGCTCTAGGAGCGTATTTTATCCATCCGCATCAATCTTCTCAAAAAGAAAAGGAAGATGTTGATTTGACTGTTTTTCTAAAAGAAAAAGGTTATGCAGCTATTCAGCTTAAACAGTTAAGGTCCGGGATTCTTTATTTTACGGCAGAAGTCAATGATTCAACGGCTTATTTCTTTTTGGATACCGGTGCAGGATATACCATAATGGATCAAGGGGTCGTTGCTAAATTTGGTCTTGAAGTACTGGAAAGTGATATGAAAGCCAAAGGATCATCAGGCGACGGAATTATGCATCTGAAAGAATCATCCATCAAAAAGTTTAAAATGAATGATTTTATTTT
>CAZSWS010000056.1:0-19581 GCA_964610765.1 uncultured Parabacteroides sp. | reverse complement strand
CCGGGGACACAAGGATTTTCAGTCCTTTGCTCTACCAACTGAGCTATGGCACCTTCGTTGTAAGACGGTGCAAAGATAGATACATTTTTTAATAATGCAATAAATTTGATGCAAAAGTTCCGGATGTTTATCAGTATTATTTTATTTCAGTAGATGTTATTGGGGTTTATGAAAGGAGTGATGATGCTTCTTATTTATCCAATATGCTGAATGAATTGTCATTAAGGAGTGATATGATATGTGAATTAAAGAAGTTATATATCAACTAATTTAATTTGTTCAGGTATGTGCCTGGTTTTTATTTTCCATTCTTGCGGAAATAGATTATTAGCACGTGTGCCAATTTGCTTTGCAAAACCAATGGGTGTATGCTTATACGTTAGTAGTACAAAACCGTTTGGAACGTGAGAGGGTAGGGTGAGGGCTTCTTTTTGTAAAAAACGAATGGAGTCTTCTAGCGTTACTTCTTGAATTGTAAACGCATCTTTGTTTAGAGCTGTATTAAGTGCTAGTGAGATGTCAGGGATTAAATCCTTCCCTTTTTGATTGCCAATGGTTATTCCGGAAGAGATAATTCGAAGCAAATGTCCATAGGCTGATAAGAAATCCTGTAGTTGTTCAGAATAAGCCTGAATAGTTGAATCACGAGAAAAAGTGTAATGGTAGTTCTCATTATCTAATACCATTTTTTTTACTTCGCTTGCGATTGAAGGAGTTTGTTGTTTGGCACGTGTTTTTTGTTTTTTACTTTTGGTCTTTCTTGCTTCTTTATCAACTTCAGCTTTCTTTTGTACTACGGTTACGAAAAAACCTTCTCCTTTTGTCTTATGAGGAAAGAATCGATAAGCCGGGTACTTCCCGGTGAGTGCTCCAGTGATATTCCAAGCTTTATTTGTTGGGATAGTAACCGGATTAGCTTCAAGTTCTTCCATTAAAAAGCGAAGATTATCTTCATTTTCTTCCGTGTTATACGTACATGTACTATAGACCAAAAAACCTCCGGGTCGTAAGGAGAGCCATGCATCTGCTAGGATGCGTCGTTGTCTTGCAGCACATAACATCACATTGTCCAAGCTCCATTCTGTAATACTCTCCGGGTCTTTGCGGAACATACCTTCTCCGGAACAAGGGGCATCTACCAATATAAAGTCGAAAACCTGGGTTAGTTTACTGATTTCTTTTGGATCATTTTGTACAACTATCGTATTAGCAGTACCCCATTTAATCAGGTTTTCACTTAACACACGGCTACGTTGTCTAATCACTTCATTACTTACAAGTATACTGCCTTCAGGTAGTAAAGATAGTAAGTGAGTCGATTTTCCTCCCGGAGCAGCACAGAGATCTAAAGCTTTAACTGGTTGATCAATAATGGATTTTATGATTTGTTCAAGAAACATCGAAGAAGCTTCTTGTACGTAGTATGCACCGGCATGAAACAATGGGTCGAACGTAAAAGTGGGTCTTTCCGGCAAGTAATAGCCTAGTTCGCTCCACATTACCTGCTGATGGTTTAATTCTTTGGAGGTTTTTTTTAACGGATTGAGACGTATGCTAACCGGAGGAACCTCGTCTAAAGCATTTATAAATAAATCATATTCATCTTTAAGAAGAGATTTCATCCGTTGGGTGAATAAGTCCGGTAACTTCATGGTCTATCGTTTAATCTTTTAGCAAATGTAGTATATTTGTGTAAATTTTTTAGAATTATGGCAGGAACACTTTACTTGTTTCCGGTAACGATTGGAGAAACTCCGCTTGAGCAAGTTATTCCGGATTATAATCAGGAATGCATTCGTTCGATTCGTTTTTTTATTGTTGAGAACTTACGTACAGCCCGTCGGTTTTTGAAAAAAAATGATCCGGAGTTTGATATTGATGGTACAACTTTTTATGAATTGAATAAGCATACTCATCCTAATCAAATTGCTGGCTTTTTAAAGCCATTAGAGCAAGGTTTTGATGTGGGAGTGATGTCTGAGGCCGGTGTGCCGGCAGTTGCTGATCCGGGAGCTGATGTAGTCTCAGTTGCTCAGCGGATGGGTTTTCGTGTTGTGCCATTGGTGGGACCCTCGTCTCTTTTGATGTCATTGATGGCTTCAGGATTTAATGGTCAGAGTTTTGCGTTTCATGGATACTTACCTATTGAGTCAGCTGAAAGACAGAAACGTATTCGGCAGTTAGAGGGGAGAATATATAATGAAGATCAGACCCAGTTATTTATAGAAACGCCCTATAGAAACAATAAATTACTTGATGACCTTATTCAGACTTGTCGGTCCTCTACTAAGCTCTGCATTGCTTCGGATATTACTTCATCAACAGAGTTTATTAGGACTTTGCCAGTCAAAGAGTGGATTAAACACAAACCGGACTTGAATAAAAAACCCGCCGTGTTTTTATTGTATAAATAAAATGAAATTGAATCATACACAAAGCCCATATTGCACCTAATGCAATATGGGCTTTGTGTATGATTATAGTAGATTACTCTACGGCATACAGTTTGTTGTCGCTCATAGAAACATCGCTCATGAACTTGCTAAAAGCCGGATATTCTTCTACAGATACAATTTCTGTTTTGGATATAAATTCTCTTGTTACCTTAAATATACCCTTCTGCGAACTATCAAAACGAAGACTATAGCTAGCGTTAGCGCACTCCAAATAAATGTCTTCAGGCGTTTCTAACAACCTCATTCCTTCCGGTATTGATACCATAATAATTTCTTTCATGACATCTCCTACATTGTAAGCCCAGTTTAAGAAAGGGAATTTTCTGTTCTCCAAAGCCAGTTCTTTCAAATCATGCTTACCGTCTGCCCAGCTTAATTTGAAGATTTTCATGTTTGCAAGATCGTGCAGCATGTTTTCAGCAAATAAATTATAGCTATAAGTTGCTGAATCTTCTAAATTGTTCAGATTTTCAAACTCCAGGTTCGAAATGGCTGTTTTGGCTTTATAGCGTTCGGCAGCAGCTTCATTAAAGTCTTTTCTCTGTTCCTCTATACCTAAATCAGCGTATTGATTTCTTAAATGCGCGGATAGACTCCCATAAGCTGTCGCTTTATATTTTATTTGAAAGCCATTATCCTTCATGGTGATTTGGCTGTATCGAGTAATGTTGTTGGGAGTTCTATGAGGAACTCGCACTCTTTCTAAATAATCTTTTCCTTTCTTATTAGGCGTTTTGATAGATAACATATTAGATTCTAAAAGCATTTCATATACTGAACCAAAAGGGAGCTTGTCACTTGTTAACTCCAATATATACCTTTTTCCATCGGCATTCAGTTCAGCAATAGCATGGTCAAAAGCTATTGAGGGAAGTAATAGTTTGTTGTAATCGTTTCCACCTTTTGTGGAGACTAGTATGACATTGGCATCTATTCCAACTATTTTACACATTGCTGTAAATAGGGTTGCAACGTCTTTGCAGTCTCCTAAACGGGTTGAAAGCGTGTGTGACGCTTTTTGGGGAATTAGGTTATCCTGGGTAAAACGAGTGTTGATATATGAGATGTTTTTGATAATATATTCATAAAAAAGTTTAGCCTTTTGTGTATCACTGACATTTTCTTTTCCTTCTAAAATATTGGCTACTGCGTTTTTTAGGATGAAGTCAGCTTTAAATTTATTAGCAGTCAAATCCTGGTACCATTTGCGTATAAATTCCCAATCCGGATAGTTGCTATATACCAAAGTGGGAGCCACATCTCGCGGGGCAGCCATGTATGGTTCGCTTTTAATGGATGGTTGGTTATATGCTTCCCATTTGTAGAGCTTTTTGTTGTCGAACTGAGTAATTGTTGGCTCTAAGTTACCATTGGCAAACTGATAGTCGAAAGATAAATCATGAGGCAAAGCTAATGTATGGCGACTGTATAGATAAGGAACTAAACCTTGGAATAGATGTGTCTCGGCAAATTTAGTGGCTAAAGTATTATAAAAATAACTTTTAATTCGGTAGTCCAGATGAAGTACATCGCCTATTTCAAGTCCGGTAAAGACTACTTGACCACCATTGCTTTCAGCTCTTGTTTTTTGTCCATTCGGTTTAATAATCTCTGCCTTATCAATAATTAGGTATTCACCTGAAAAGGTCTGTATCCAATACTCTTTCCATGTGTCTATACCTGACTGATTGAATATCTTTACAGCCAACTCTTTGTGTTTTTCCTGTGCACCCCCTGTATGATGCAGGTTGTCGTTAGTTTCCAGAATGATTAGTGAGTGGTCTTCCGGATAGTCTTCATAATTTCCTGCTATTGAAATTAAACTGTCTAGTTTGTTTTTAGGAAAATATTCTTCAAGCTCTTTTCGTGCTCCTAAAAGTCTCAGTTGGTCTAAAGCTTCAAAATATCCCGGGTAGTAATAAAGTGTTTTCTCAAAGTTGGCAATCGCTTCCTCATTATCTCCCTTTTCTTTGTGAATTTTAGCAATTAGCATATATGTAGATGCATTAAAAGGAGACACTTTCATCAGTCGATTGGCTATATCTAATGCTTTATCATAGCGTTGCATATTGAGCAATGTATAGCCATAGTTTAAGTAATAGCCCGAGTTATAGGGTGCTTTTTCGATTAATTCTTCAAGTAGCATAAGCGCTTTTTCACTGTCTCCCTCCTTCATGTAAATGGAAGATAAAACTTGAGTAGCATAATCGTTTTGATATTGGTTATAATAGTTTTCTATAATTTGCTTGGCCCCTTTGCTGTCTTTGAGTAGGTTTTCTGTTATTTGATATAAGTTGTTCATCATCTCAAAGCTCTCGGGATGTTTCTCATATTGCTTTTGTGCAATGCTTCGTCTTTTTTGTAAATTGTTTTCTTGTGAAGCAATCCATTGGTCAATGCGTATACTGTATGGGCTTTCTCCATATAGTTGGATAAGTTTCTCATATAACTTTTTAACCTCATTGACTTTATTCGACTCTTGTGCAATGCCAATCAGCATCGTTAAACCGGCAAATGAATCTGGATCATAGCTTAGAATAGCCTCCATCTCTTGCGTAGCATAGGTGTGGTTCTTAGATCTGGAGAACGCTTCAGAAAGCTTGCTGTGCAATAAAGATGAGGTGGGGAAGCGAGTAAGAAGTAGAAACAGCAGTTCCATGGCTTCATCTGTTTTGTCATTTAAGAGATATTGTTCAACAAGCATATAAGTGTACAAAACATTCTCCTGATTCTCTTGAATGAAATGCTTTAACTCTTTCTCGGGATAGAATTCATTTATATGTAGACTTTTATTGTTTCGCCCTTTATTGTACTTGTTATAGGTATGGGTGTGAGTAAGTCCTTTAATCGGATGTCCGTTGTTGTCAGTAAAACGTACGTAGAAGTTTGCAGACGACACTTCTCCATCGCCTAATTGAAGTAAAATACGGTTATATCCTTTATTTAATTTTATTTGGGTAGCATACACATCTATACCTGTATTGCGTTCATCCTCTATGCTTATTACTAATGCATCATTTATCCAGGCTTTAATTGAACCGGACACTCCAATATTAAGTATAGCGTCAAGTGTTGCTTGGCTATTTACAAAGCATTGTGCATACGTAATTGAACTAGGTGAGTCTAAATGATGTGTCGGATAGAACCATCCATCGGATTGATTTTCACCCGGGTAAAACCAATGTACTTCAGCACCCAACTCATTGGTGAATTTCTCTGCTGTTGATGCTTTTTCAACAGCTCCCCAGTCTTTATGAAAGCCACCACCGGATGTGTTGTCAAATTTACCTAGTATTTGCCAGTCGTACAGCATGCCGGTAGAACGGAATAGTTCTTTTGCTTTTTGGTTGTCTTTAACTCCTTGATAATGATATCCTAAACTCATCTGCATGAGTGCTTTTACATAGCCATTTAGCCCTTCCTTTTCATGGAGTGAACGTAATAGTTCTAACTTCTCATTCTTTAATGCGTTACGTGCTGAAAAAGCAAAAGGAAAATGACTGCTGGTATATAATAAAGCATCTGTCTGAGGAGAGGTATTGCAAAACTTTGTCCAAAAATTGAACGCCTCTTCAGTTTTCCCTTCAGCATTGCTAAGCAATGAAAGGCTCAGGTAGGCATCTGACTCTGTTTTTTTATCGTTTGTAGCTTCTATGAAAAAGCTACGTGCTTCCGCTCTATGATTGTTTAAAAAACTATCCCAACCTTTTTGATAGGCTGATTGTGCATGAGTTGTTAAGATGAACAACGAAAGTGAAATAGTAAATAATAGTTTGTATCTGTTCCCTTTAGTCATAAAATTAAAGTATTTAATTCTATCCATATTCTATGAGTTTTTTATAAAGCAGTAAAGTTACATTTTTTAGTTCTAACTCTTTATATCACTATGTTTCTTTGCGTTTAGACATAAGAAAAGGGTATATCTTAGTTTGATACACCCTTTGAATATTTATGTTGTTCAGACTGTTAAAAATCTTATTGCTGATCTTTGTTTTCGATATAAGCTATGTTTATAGCATTCATGCCTTTAGGACCACGTTCTAGCTCAAATGTAACCAGCTTATTTTCTTCAATTGAAGACGGAGCATTGTTAATATGGAAAAAATAGCTTTCACCACTTCCTGTTTGCTTGATAAAGCCATATCCTTTATCATGATTGAAGTGATCAACACGTCCTTCAAGTGCCGGTTCGTCCACTTCTTCTTTTTTAGGAGTTGAGATAATTATATCTTCAATCTCTATTTCTTCTACAGTGGTTAAATCGGGAGGTGTGTCTGTTATCATCCCATTCTCATCCACATAGGCAATCATGTCTTCAAAAGAATCTGTTGGGTTGTTTTTTCTTTCTTCCCTTTTTTGTTGTTTTTCTTTTCTTTTCTTTTGCTTCTTTTTCTCTATTTCTCTTTTATTAAATGAGTTCGATTTCGCCATGTTTATTTATAATCGTTTTTGTATTAATAATTATTGTATCCAAATAGTTGTTGTGTGTATTCTCTTATTATATTTTAGACTTACGCAGTTTCTTGTATCTTTTCACACGTATGTCTATTTCTTCCTGAGATAAATTAGCCGGAAGTTCAATCGTAGTTCTATCACTAATTGCGATATGGATAACTTTTCCAGCATTTTCTTTTACGTTTTTCAATATTAGTTCAGCTTGTTGAGTTGCTGACGTTCTCTCAGAACGAGTTATTTCTCCCTTTTTTTTGTTAACTGAAGAACTTTGTTTTGCTGCCATATTTGATTGTTTTTAGTGAATAATTTTTAATTAACTTGATAGCACAAGCTTTTTTCCTGTAAGTTTTTGAATTTCTTTAAGAATACCCTGCTCTTCATGCGTGCAGAAAGTTAAGGCGGTGCCGGTATTTCCGGCCCTCCCGGTACGTCCTATGCGGTGAACATAGGTTTCAGCAACATCCGGAAGGTCATAATTGATGACTAGCTCCAGATGGTCAATGTCAATTCCTCTAGCCGCAATGTCTGTGGCTATAAGTGCTTGTATATCGTTTGACTTGAAGCCTGTTAAAGCTCGTTGTCTAGCGTTTTGTGATTTGTTCCCATGGATAGCCAAACTCCCTATTCCTGCTTTGCATAATAGGCGAGCTATCTTGTCTGCACCATGTTTTGTTCGTGAGAAAATCAAAGCTGATTTTTTCTTATCTTTTTTGAGCAGCTTTATCAGTAAGTCTTTTTTATCTTTCTTTTCTACATAATAGAGATACTGCTCAATGGTATCTACGATTGATGATTCAGGAGTTACTTCTACCCGAATTGGTTTGTAAAGAATAGATTGTGACAATCTAGCTATGGATAAAGGCATGGTAGCTGAAAAGAAAAGTGTTTGCTTTTTCTTTGGTAGCTTTTGCAGCAATCGCTTGATATCATGAATAAAGCCCATATCTAACATGCGGTCAGCCTCATCCAGTACAAAATGGCGGATATGTTTTAAGCTTATATATCCTTGATTCATCAAGTCTAAAAGACGTCCCGGGGTAGCAACTAAAATATCTACGCCCGATTTGAGCTTGTTTACTTGGGCATTTTGCTTTACTCCACCATAAATAACACAATGACTGATGTTTGTATATTTAGTATAATCAATCAGGCATTCATTAATTTGAATAGCCAGTTCACGTGTTGGAGTAACGATTAAAGCTTTGATAGCTTTTTTGTTTTCTATTTTTTCGTCCAAATACAGTTGCTGTATAATGGGTATGGTAAATGCGGCAGTTTTTCCGGTGCCTGTTTGTGCCAATCCCAGTACATCTCTATTATTGAGGGCCGGGGTGATGGCTTTTTCTTGTATAGGAGTTGGGGTTTCATACCCCTTTTCTTTTAGAGCTTTTAGTATAGGCTCTATGATTTTTAAATTTTCAAATGTCATGTAAAAATGTTATACCGTTATTGCACTTCTTTAGCCGTTTTACATTATGCAGTTAGATGAGGCTTTTATGCTTTTGCATGTTTGTATTATTCAGCTATATAGTACATTCTATTTGTGCCTTTTTTATCTTTTTAAGCCCGAGGCACGTTCGTTCATTATCATAATCTCCAGAAAATGTGTGGTAGATTAAAGCTGCTTATTCAATCATAAACAATACGAAATATTACTTACAGATTAACCATGAATTATTCATCCATTCATTCTATCATTGCATCGTATGTATAACATACTCCAGCAGTCTAGTTAATGCTACAAAACAAGTAAGTTAATTTGATGTCATTTTTGACGATGAAAGATCCGCAAAACAACAGCGGAGCAAAACATTGAGAAGAAAGATACAATATAAACTCAATTGTTTAAAGTGCAAATATACGAAAAAAAACGACTCGATTTCAGTTAAATAGGGAAAACAACTTGATATATGTGTTTTTAGGCAGATTTTTTGATAAATGAATAAATGACTAATCTTCTTGTTTTTATAGAACATTTCAAGTATTTTCGCTCAACGTAAAATGAAAAACAGGTAATGTGCCTATCATTCATGCTTCATCTGTTTTTACGTGCATCATTTCCTATGCTTATGGCATGAAATAATTCTCTTTAGTATTATATTAACTGAACCTTATATCGAATGAAAAAGACACTATTGCTGCTATTTATATTTCTTCCTATACTCTTGAAAGCTCAATTTGAAGTAAAACAAAATAAACCCTTTTTTTATCTGGATTCTAAACTAGCCATTAGTGCTCCGGAAGAAGGCTTATGGTCTGTTGCTAATCAGTGGGAAAACGACTGGCCAACCAATTGGAAACATGCTAATCCTACAGCGATGGAGCAAGTGGGCGATTGGACTATTCTGAAAGGAACAATTGAGTTCCCGGAAGGAACAATGCTTTTGCGAGATTCTTATCGTAAGTTACCTAATGGATTGGTTCAGTGTATTCGTCGATTTGAATGGACGGGAGAAAAACCACTTGGTCAGGCTACTTTATCTGTTCGGTTTCAAGTGAAAGGAAAGAGCCTTCAGCCATTATTGCCCGGCATTTTATATTATGGAAACTCTATGGGAGCAAAGGTGAACCCGGATATAATACCCGTATATACCGGACAGCCGGGTGAGTTTGCCATTTTTGAAGATCATCGTTATCCAATACCATTTGCGATGCTTGAAAATGCAAATGACGGATTTGCAGCCACTATTCATACCACGCCAAGCCCGGTGAAAGGCGCAGTATTGAATGACCAATGGTGGTCAATGGGTGTTGAGGCGTATGACGGGTATAGTGAGTTGGTTTTACTTTCAGGTCCGATTGGTTATAACCATCAGCGCGGAGTAGCTAAAGCATTACAACAACGTCCTATGAAATATAGTGATACGTATTTGAATATCCAACCTGAGACAGTTATTGAGAAGCAATTTTTTATTGAATTAAATCCTGTCGAAAGAAAAGGAACCGGCTTTCAGCAACCTATATACACTGCTTTCGATTTATATAAACCATATAATGCAACTGTTTTTCCTGACTTTGAAACAATAGTCAAAGGGAAATATGGTTTTGCTAAAAGCAGATGGATAGATCAACCTAAAGAGGTCGGTTTTAATATGTACGATCCTTCCTATCAACAACATATTGTGATGGGATGGTGCGGGCAAGCTGATTCACCGGGTTATTCTTTACAACTACTGAGCTCAATGCTCGATGATAATACTATTACAGACAAAGTACAGCGTTCTTTAGACTTTCTTTCTCACTATCCAATCGGCGAGGATGGAGTGTTTAATGTTATTTATGATGTAGCAAGCCAAACGTATAGTGGGGGAGATCATGTATCCTGTGGTCAGGGCATGTACAACTTTGCAAAAGCAATAGAAACTGCTCGAAAGCAAAAAAGATATGATACGAAACTGTGGGAGCAGTTTTTAAAAGAAGTTTGTGATAAGCAGAGTAAACGCATTCTGCGTGCGGATTGGAATCCTCATTCAACAGCCGAAGGTTTTTATATCGCTCCCTTGATAATTTCATCCAAACTGTTTGATAATAAGATGTATCGTGATGCTGCTGTTAAAGCCGGAAAGTTGTTTGCCGACAGACACTTGTCTATGGATGGTGCTTACTGGGGAGGTACTTTAGATGCAACCTGCGAAGATAAAGAGGGGGCATGGGCAGCTTTTCAAGGCTTTCTAGAACTGTATGAACGACTTGGCGAGCAGAAGTACTTAGATTGGGCTAAGCATGCAATGGATGTGTGTCTGACGTATGTGGTAGTTTGGGATATCCCACTTCCGGCAGGTCGTATGGCCGATTATAATTTTAAAACAACCGGTTGGACAGTTGTTTCTCCACAAAATCAACACATTGATGTTTATGGTGTATTGTTTGCTCCTGAAGTATATAAGATGGGAATGCATCTCAAAGATGAAAGGCTAAAACAATTGGCTGCAGTGATGTATCGTAGTTGTTATCAACTGACCGATCCTTATGGCAGTCAGGGTGAACAACTTCAGCAAACAAATTTTGCTCAACGTGGAGATATGTCTGATGTGTATAGTCTGCGTGGAGGATACTCTGAGGGCTGGACTGTGTTCTGGATTACAGCACATTTTTTGAATGCAGCAGCTCGATTCCAAGAAATAGCCGGAGGTGTAACTCCGTAGAGTTTTCTAAAAGAATCGAATTTCTATTCATCAAACAAACTTAAATCTATCACTATCATGAAAAAGGTTTTATTATTCTCACTTCTTATCCTGTTTGCTTTATCGGTAAATGCTCAAAAGAAAACATACGATATAGCTGCTTTTGTATATCCGGCTTATGCTTCCGACGATCCACGCTTACGACCTTTCTGGCCGGAAGGATATGGAGAGTGGGAGACAGTGGCATCTGTTCAAAAACGTTATCCCGGTCATTACTGGGATAGAAAGCCTCTTTGGGGATTTATTAACGAAGCCGACCCTGCCGTGATGGGTATGGAGATTGATGTGGCTACGAAGCATGGAGTGAATGTTTTTATATTTGATTGGTATTGGTATGATGGACGTCCATTCATGGAAACCACATTAGACAATGGATTCCTGAAAGCTGATAATGTAGATAAAATGAAGTTTTATTTGATGTGGGCAAATCATGAAGTTGTCAACACATGGGATACCCGCATCTCACACCTCAATGAGCATAATGTAATATGGACAGGAAAGGTTGATAGAGAAGAGTTCGAGAAAATATGTAAACGAAACATCGAAAAGTATTTTAAGCATCCTCAATATTACACCATTGATGGCAAACCTGTTTTTATGATTTATGACATACCTCAGCTGATTGAAGGTCTTGGCGGAGTAGAAGAGACGGTAAAAGCTCTTAAATGGTTTGAAAAAGAAACGAAGAAGGCAGGATTTCCCGGCTTAGATCTTCAGCTGACTATGTGGAGTCCGAATGTGAATTACAGTGGCTTTGATGGTGGTAAAACAGATAATCCTCAAAACGACTTTGTGAAAAAGCTCGGTTTTACCAGTTCAACGCATTATCAGTTTGCCCATTTCACAAATGTGAATGAAGACTATTTGAAAATTCTAGAAAGTGTAAAGCAAGAATGGGATCGTATAGATGAAACCTATGACTTAACTTACTATCCGCATATTAGCGTGGGTTGGGATAACAGTCCTCGTATTGAGAAGAGTGCTATTGTGAAAAATAACACTCCGGAAAACTTTGAGAAAGCCTTAGTAATGGCAAAGGAATATGTTGATAAACACCCTAATCAAGTACCCTTAATTACGATTAATAGCTGGAATGAATGGACAGAAACCAGCTATCTGCAACCATGCAATGTGTATGGTTACGGATATTTAGAAGCTATCAAGAAAGTGTTTAAAGAATAAAGCTTAGAATGCCTTCAAGCTCATATCTAAACTTTTGATAGAGTGGGTTAGTGCTCCAACCGAAATGTAGTCTACCCCTGTCTCAGCATAGCTGCGCAAAGTGTCAAAAGTAATACCACCGGATGATTCGAGTTCAACCCGACCATTTACATGTTTGACGGCTTTTCGAGTATCTTCTACCGAAAAGTTGTCTAGCATGATGCGGTCAACACCACCTGTTTGAAGAGCCTCTTCTAGTTCGTCAAAATTACGAACTTCAATTTCTATTTGAAGTGTTTTGTTCTTTTCTTTTAAGTAGTCTTGAGCACGGTTGATGGCTTTCTTTATACCGCCGGCAAAATCTACATGATTGTCTTTTAGGAGAATCATATCAAACAGACCAATACGATGATTCACACCGCCACCAATTTTAACAGCTTCTTTTTCCAGCATCCGCATGCCGGGGGTTGTCTTTCTGGTGTCTAAAACACGTGTGTTAGTACCTTCCAACTCTTTAACATATTTGCGAGTTGTTGTTGCAATACCGCTCATGCGTTGCATTACGTTAAGCACTAGTCGTTCTGTTTGAAGGAGAGATTGAACTTTCCCTTCAACAATAAATGCGATATCACCCTTTTTTACAGCAGATCCATCTTGTATATTTACACTGATTTTCAACTGTGGGTCAAATGCATGAAATATGGTTTTTGCTACTTCAACGCCGGCTAGGATGCCATCTTCTTTAATAATCAGACGACTTTTGCCCATTTCATCAGCAGGTATAGATGAGAGGGTAGTGTGGTCACCGTCACCTATATCTTCGGCAAAAGCAAGTTTGATTAACTCATCAATTAATTGCTCTGTATCCATTTTTATTCAATTCGTATAGACAGAATAATGGGCTTCTCCTTATCTATTTTGTAGGTGATGTTAACCCTGTATTCTTTGTCTGCTGCGGTCATTTTAGCAACCATAAAGCCGGAATCAGCTTTATCTGCTTGATGAGCTACCTTAAAATTACTTACTTTATTCGCTTTGAAAAAAGCCGTTAAAATATTGATTGTTTCTGCTCCGGTCGTTTTTTTAGTTGTTCCCGGAACAGCAATGTCTACTTCCTCTTTGTTAACAATTGCTGCTAGGCCGGCTGCATTACCTGTTTTGAATGAATTGGTAATTGTCGTAATATCAGCGGCATAAGCCAGTGAGAAAACAAAGGTAAAAATCAATGCAAGCACATACTTTTTCATTGTCAAATTTCCTTTCCTTTGATTAATACTTATGCAAAAATAATTATTTCTTTTATATTTACCGTCAATTTTACGTAAGAAACTGAAAATGAAGATACAATTGCTGGTTGTTGGCAAAACAGATGCTCCATATTTAAAAGAAGCTATATCTCTGTATGTAAGTAGAATAATCCATTATTTGCCCTTTGAGTTGGAAGTGATGCCGGATGTGAAAAAGACGAAAAGTCTTACAGAAAAGCAGCAAAAAGAAAAAGAAGGTGCTTTGCTCTTGAAAGCCTTACAACCCGGTGATTATGTGGTGTTGCTGGATGAGAAAGGGAAAGAATATTCATCGGTTGATTTTGCTGCATTTATAGAGAAGTCTATGCATATAGTCCCCAAGCGTCTAGTCTTTATAATTGGTGGACCTTATGGGTTTTCTGAAGCAGTCTATCGAGCTGCCAAAGGGAAAATATCACTCAGTCGAATGACTTTTTCGCATCAAATGGTTCGATTGTTTTTTGTTGAACAACTATATCGGGCCATGACTATATTAAATAACGAGCCTTATCATCACACCTAAAATCAGCCATGTTTTTATTAGGAGCAGTCGGAAATAAGAATTTCGGTCGTATATCGGTAATCATTTTCACTTATAATGCTTTTATAACCCGCTGATTTTATTAAATTTGTAGAAATATAGTTCGTTCAGAAAAGAATAATTTATGTTTTTAAAGTCGCTAAAAGATGCGATGTCTGCTTTGTTTCAAAAAAGCAATTCATCAGAAATAGTGGAAAGAGAAGAAGAGCCGATGGTGGTGAAGGATACTTATCTCCCATTGTTTCATGTTTTTAGTGATATTCTACCGGACTCCCCTTATACCTATCAAGAGATTCATGAGGCATGGGAACAACGCCTTATAGCCGTAGAATCTGAAGTAATTATACCTGACTATGTTGCTGATTATTTATGCCGAGATGCCATCGTCTTGTCTATTCTAAGAATATTCCGAGAAACAAAAGGTTGGAATTGTAAGACACTAGAAGAGTTAAAACCACTTGTAGGAGAGAATCCTCCGGAATCGTCTGAAATATACAGCACAATTCGCATGTGTGACCCTTATTGTTCTACCGGACAGTTTTTGCAAGCAGCCTTAAACCAGTTGATTGAAATTAAAGCGGAGTTAGGTATATGGGTAGATGATGCGGAACAAATAGTCAATCCTTTCCACTCAGACAATCCTGCTAACGAGCGTCTTATTCTGTTAGAAAAACAAAAGTTTATTAAAAACAGCCTTTTTGGTGCTGATATTCGCCCGGAACACGTTGCTCTTTGTCGGATGCGCCTTTTGTTGGAGCAGCTAAAGCACATTGATGTGTTGTGTAAAAAAGGAGGGGAGTGGTCTTCACCTGTCGATTGTAATGTGATTTATGGTGATTCACTTTACTATCATATTCCTATTGACTCGAATGATTTAAGAAGTACTTTTAGGAAGCTGGGTGCTAGTATTACACACTATAAAGAAGCTGCAGAACAGTTTAAATCGACAGATAGCCCGGATGAAAAAAGACAGTTGGGACTGTTTTTAGAAGAACTTCGTCATTCATTATATAAAGAGCTATCAGGGTGTGAGAAAAATACCGAAGAAATAGCCAAGCTCCAAAGAGAAATTGTGAGTTTGAATGCTCCTACGCTTTTTGAGCCTTCACCTGAAGAGAAAACAGTATTAGAGAAGCGTATCTCAGAAGTTGAAGCTCAGCTTGAATTGTGTAAAAAGAAGCAAGATGAACTGTTAGCAGCCAGAACCGGTCTAAGTGCAGTTGAATGGCGTATTGATTTTCCGGAGCTTTGGGATGAAGAGGGTGTTTTTTGGGGATTTGATGTGATGTTAGGCTATCTTCCTGATACATCAATGACAAATATGGAAGACCGCTATTCATATTATGAAGATATGAAATATGCTACATTATCTAAAAAAGGCTATTTGTCTTCTTTGTATTATGAATTAGCTTCTCGATTATTAAAGCCGGAATATTACCTCTCTTATCTTTCTACCAATAAATGGATGGAACAAGTCGTTGTTTCGAAGTTGTCTAAAGTATTTAAGACCCCTATGTCTCCTCAACGTATCATCCGTTTTCCCATTCGCTTTTTCGGGAAAAAACAGCAAGCAGTTCATTCAATCTGGTTGATTAAAAAAACACCTGAGTTGACAGACATACTAGCCTGTGATATCGGAAGCAATTGTGAGAAGACCATAAAAGGACTGACGCGTTATGTTGAAATAAATGCTTTCCCTTACTCACCCATAAGTCAGGTAGTTGAAGATGTTACGGTGAAAGATAAAGATGGACTAAGCAAGAAGCTAAAGCTTGCGGGTAAACCTCTTGGAGAGTGGGACCTGAAGTTCTTTGATGGAATCACCACCGGTGCAGATGAGGCTTTTATCGTTAGTGAAGAAGAGCGTGATTTGTTTATATCGGAAGGGTATAAATATGGGGATATCATGAAGCCTATAGTGTATGGGCGTGACATTTCGCCCTATTCATATAAACTGTCAGGCAGTTACCTCTTGTATCTACCCTGGCATTTTCCGTTGCATTATGATGTGACTATAGTAACAGCTTCTGAAAAAGCGGAGTCGCGCTTTAACCAACAATACCCGGCAGTCTACAGGCATTTATTAAAGCATGCATCGGTTTTACGTGCCCGCTCAAGTCAAGTTGGAAATTCTTATGAGTGGTATGCTTTATCCTATCATGGTGAGCATCCATGGGATGATTACTATGCAGAACAAAAAATAGCTTGTGCAAAACAGGCTGTTCACCCTTCATTTTGCTTAGATTACTCTGGGTGTGCCTTACTTCAAGACTGTACCTTTATAATCGGTCAGCATCTGAAATATATATTGGCAGTGCTTAATTCAAAAGTAGGTTCATATTTGCTTCATGAGCTTTTGCCTGACGAATTGGGTGTAAGAGAGGTTACTGCTGATTTTCTTTCTTCATTTGTCATGCCTGTGCCTGATGTTCGGGTAGAATCTGAAATAGGATCGCTGATTAATCGGCTGACAGGATACTCCAGTGGTGTCGAGCGCGAAATTTATGAACAGCGTTTGAATCAGCTGATTTATGACGTGTACGCACTTGAGGCTAGTGAAGTAGCTACCATTGAAGCTTTTTACGCTCAGCTTTCCGTAAAAGATTCGTGAGGTGTTTTTTATTTCTCGGGTAGTTTTTTCTTATAGAACTCGTAACGTTCCAATATCTCTTTTACGTAGCGAATTGTTTCCGTCCCTCTCAAGTAACCATGTTTACATACGGGGTCATTGTAATATTGTGGGTCTCGTTTAAGTCGGACAAACTCTTCTACATTACCATACCATACGTGTGGATCTTTTCCATATTTCTCAGCAAGCCTTTGTGCATCGTATATATGACCAATGCCGGCATTATAAGAAGCCAGGGTGAATTTGATTTTTTCTTCAGGATCGGTAATGGCAGACAACCCCTTGTTGAACGCTCTTAAGCATTTTACCCCTACATCTACACTCACTTCCGGAATGGGAAGCTCTTCAATGCTTGCTCCGAAAGCGCGTCCGGTACGCGGCATAATACCCATGATACCTTTAGCTCCTGCCCATGAGGTGAGCGATGGATTAAAATGCGATTCCTGAAAAGCAATAGAAGCAATCAATTTCCAATCCCAGCCAATCCCCGGTGCAAATTTCTTGAAAAGCGAATCGTAAGGAGAAATTTGTCCTTTTTTAATTTCCGGCATGCTCATTTCCAAGTAAGTTTTACTTATCTCAAAATATCGCTTGCTAGCACTCGTATAGACCGTCTTACCACTGCTTCCTTCGGCCCATTCATTGATGGCATTTGCCAGATTAGGACTTTCTTTTCTTACCATCCAAAAAGTTCGCTGTGGAAAACTGATTTGTAAATCAATATGGATATTTCTGTAATAGGTCTTATTTAGACGAGCAATATCGTTATTACTAACAGTATAGGCTATTTTTCCTTCGGCAACCATTTCAATCAAATCTTCTGTGGTTACGGTATCTTTTTCTGTTCTGACAATGTTTATTCCTCCACCTAGTTCGTTGTTGAGGTTTGTCAGTCGGTCCTCGTAGCGTGTGTTTGGTATGATGTGAACGTCTTTTCCTATCAGCTCAGTTACGTTTTTTAGAATCGTATCTCCTTTGGATGCACGTTGCACAATGACCTGTGTAGTTTGCTGTTCGTTGCCGCAAAAAATAAATGTTTCTTTTAGCTCATTGCTTACGGTCATTGGATAAGCAATGATGTCCGCTTCGCCTGCTTCCAGCATTTCAATGAGTCTTGAATTATTTTCTGCTACTTTGATATTCAATTTTAATCCCATTGATTCTGCAAAATTGCTAATCAGTTCATACTCATATCCCATATCTTCAGTTCGATATTGAAAGTATGAGATAGAACTATAGAGAGTTACAACCGTTAATTCTCCTTTTTGCGTGATTTGCTCAAGGTCAACAGTAGGGCTATTCTCTTTCGACTTCTTTCCTGAACATCCGGCTACTATAAGTAGGTGAATGCAGCAAACGAATAGGATTATATACTTGAAGTATTTAGGCAAAGGCTTCTTTCTTTTCTAATAACACAATATTTTCAACATGATGGGTGTGTGGGAACATATCTACCGGGCAAGCTTTTTTCACCTCATACATATCTTTTAGTAGTTCTAAGTCTCTGGCCTGTGTTGCCGGATTACAGCTGACGTAGACAATACGTAACGGAGCAGCAAATCGGATGACCTGAATGACATCGTCATGCATGCCGGCTCGAGGAGGGTCGGTAATGATTACATCCGGACGACCATTCTCTTCGATAAATGATTCATTCAGAATGTCTTTCATATCACCTGCATAAAAAACGGTGTTTTCAATATTGTTCAACGCTGCGTTGATGCGGGCATCTTCAATAGCTTCAGGAACGTATTCTATCCCCACAACCTTTTTTGCTTTCGATGCAACAAAGTTTGCTATTGTTCCCGTACCGGTATATAGGTCGTATATCGTTTCACTTCCGGTTAGTGAAGCAAATTCGCGAGTTATTTTATAGAGTTTATAAGCTTGTTGACTATTAGTTTGGTAGAATGATTTAGGACCGACCTTGAATTTCAGTCCTTCCATCTCTTCCAACATGTGGTCTTTGCCTTTATATACGATTATGTCTAAGTCAGTAATTGTGTCGTTACCTTTTCCATTGATAGTATATAGTAACGAGGTGATTTCCGGAAACTCTTTGGCTATTTCATCTAAAAGCTGTTCGCGCAATGGCTGGTCTTCATAAAAGAAGGCAACGATAACCATTAATTCTCCACTTGATGAAGAGCGTATAATTAAGGTACGCATGAGACCTTCTTGTTTTCGAAGATCAAAGAAGGTATATTCTTTATGTGTCTGACAGTATTCTCTGACAAAGTTCCGTATTCGATTAGAAATTTCGCTTTGCAACCAGCATTTGTGTATTTCTAATACTTTGTCGAACATGCCGGGTACGTGAAACCCTAAGGTATTTGGCTGGGAAAACTCTTCGCCCGAACGTATATCTGCTTCTGTCAACCAGCGTTTGTTCGAAAAGGTAAACTCCAATTTGTTGCGGTAGTAGGTTGTATTGTCTGAAGCGACAATGGGTAGCATTTCTTGGATGTCAAGCTTTCCAATCCGAGTGAGGTTGTCTATTACTTGTTTTTGCTTATACTTTAGCTGTTCAGTATAGGGTAAGTGTTGCCATTTACATCCTCCACATGTACCAAAGTGTTCGCAAAAAGGCGTTGCTCTATCTTCGGAAGGAGAAACGATGCGTGTAGCTTTTCCTTCAGCAAAACTTCGTTTTTTGCGAGTCAACTGTATATCGACAATGTCTCCGGGAGCTACATAAGGAACAAAAACTACCAAGTCATCTACTTTGGCTATTGCTTTGCCTTCTGCTGCTACATCTACTATTTCTATACCCTCCAGTAGGGGTAATGGTTTCTTTTTTCGTGCCAATTGATTTACTTCTAAATTTACAGTGCAAAAATACGGCTTTTGATCCAAATATCAGCATACC
>CAZSWS010000055.1:0-19656 GCA_964610765.1 uncultured Parabacteroides sp. | reverse complement strand
TAGACTGTGAACAATAAATATTTAAAATATTTAGCTATTATCCTCCTCATTGCATTCGCTGCTTCATGTAGCAGCGAACGCGATGAAGAAGAGGAGGAGATTGAACCTCCGGTGGCTACCATCACCCTGCAAAAGAAAGAACTTCGCGGTGCATGGATTGCTACTGTCTGGGAGCTGGATTGGCCTCGCACTATACGTGGTGAAGATGCACAAAAGAAAGCGTATACCGACCTGTTAGACAAACTGGTTGACACAGGTGTAAATGCTGTATTTGTGCAGATACGCTCAAATGGAGATGCCTTCTACAACTCGCCTTATGAACCTTGGAGCAAATGGATTACCGGGACCAAAGGAAAAGACCCGGGTTATGATGTATTGGCTTTTATGCTAAAAGAAACACATGCCCGAGGACTAGAGTTTCATGCTTGGCTGAACCCCTATCGTATTGAAACACGAGGCAGCGGTGGTGATCGTTTTTCTGACTTAGACCCTAAAATCAACAAAGATTGGGTAAAGGACTATGACAAAATACGTATTTACAACCCGGCATTGCCTGAAGTAAGAGAACGTATTGGTGACATTGTAAAAGACATCATTACCAAATATGCTGTAGACGGCATCCATATTGATGACTATTTCTACCCATCACCCGGTAGTTATACTTCGCTCAACGATGAAGAAGAGTATAAAAAGTATGGGGCAGGCTATGCAAGCATTGCTGCGTTTAGAAAAGGGAATATTGACAAAGCCGTTGAGAAAATCTACAAGGTTATTGTTGAAAACAAACCGGAGGTTGTGTTTTCAGTCAGTCCAACCGGCAACAACGACTATAATGTCAACTCCCTGTATGCAGATGCAACCAAATGGTGTAGAGAGGGTTGGGTAGATATACTTATCCCTCAGCTCTATTATGCAACCGGAAGCACAGAGAGCAGCTTTAACAGTCGCTTAAACTGGTGGTCTTTGAACACACAAAAAGCCGTTCTGATGGTAGGCCATGGATTGTACAAGTTTGGAGATGAAACAGCCGGTTCGCAGTTTCAAACCACATCTGAACTGCTTCAACAATTCAAATACACCCGATCCAATGCTAAAGTGCAAGGCGGTGTGATGTATAGTGCCAAATACTATGAAGAGAACAAGCTGGGTATCATTGATGTATTGAAGAATCAATTGTATAATAATCTGTCATTAATACCTTTTGCCGGAAGAAAAGTCGCGCCGGAACCTACGAAAATCACCAATATCATCTTAGATGGAAGCATGATTCGGTGGGATGTTGTAGGAAACGTACGCACGGTGATTTATAAAATCACCGACAACAAAGGCGCTATTGTAGGCATTACAGCTGATAAGCGATTTACACTGCCGGAAAAAGGGAATTATTGTTTAACTGTACTAAATGAGGATAATGTAGAAAGTGATATTTCTAATATCATTTCTTATAAATAATCTTCACTATAATAAAGATGGTAAACTTCGGGCTTAACACTACATTTGTAAGCCCGAAGCCACTATCATACAACACACGAAACTTATTTCCCGGCATGGGAGGCTGACTACTATTAAATTATTTTTATGAGGAATATGAAATTGTTTAAACTACTATTTATCACCCTGGCAATGGGGTTCACTTCGACTGCCATCCATGCACAAACGGTGCAAGTAGGCGCAGAATCAACGAAAGAGTACTTACCTCTGCTAAAAAACAAACGCATTGCTGTTATTTCCAACCATACAGGAATGGTAGGTGACGAGCATTTGGTTGACTTCCTTGTAAAGAAAAAAATTCATGTAGTGGCCATATTCTCACCGGAACATGGATTCAGAGGAAATGCAGATGCCGGCGAACATGTAGCCAGCTCAGTAGATGAAAAAACAGGCATACAGATTCGTTCATTATATGATGGAGATGCCGGCAAACCGAGTAAAGAGTCAATGGATATGTTTGACATACTCGTTTTTGACATTCAAGATGTTGGTTTGCGTTTTTACACCTACTACATCACCATGGTAAAGCTGATGGATGCTTGTGCCGAACAGGGAAAAAAAATGATTGTACTGGACCGTCCCAACCCAAACGGACATTATATAGATGGACCTATCCTGGATATGAAACATAAATCAGGGGTTGGCTGGTTGCCTATACCTATCGTTCATGGAATGACATTGGGTGAATTGGCATTAATGGTGAATGGAGAAAAGTGGTTGCCGGAAAACAGGGTGTGCGATGTAACCATTATTAAATGTAAAAACTATACGCATCAAACTCTGTATGAACTTCCCATACTGCCCTCTCCTAACCTTCCTAACATGAAGTCTATCTACCTTTATCCCTCCACTTGCTTGTTTGAAGCAACGCCGGTCAGTTTAGGTAGAGGAACTGAATTTCCATTTCAGGTATATGGACATCCCAATATGCTAGGTTATGAATTTTCATTTACTCCCCGTAGCATACCGGGTGCAAAGAATCCTCCTCAACTGAACAGAACATGTTATGGAGTAGACTTACGCAACACGCCAAATGAAGAAATATTTGCCAAGGGCTTTGACTTATCATACGTTATTGAAGCATATAACAACCTTCATCTGGATGACCATTTCTTCCGTCCTTTTTTCGAGAAACTTGTAGGGGTAGATTATATTCGAAAGATGATTAAAGAAGGAAAGAGTGCTGACCAAATCAAAAAAATGTGGCAAGAGGATGTCAGCAAGTTTAAAGAACAAAGAAAGCCCTATTTACTTTATGATGAGTAAGCTATAAAAAAACTAATAGACAACTAAATACATGAAACGAATCATTACACTACTTACCGTTTGCTGCTTGGTTTCTTTTAACCTGCACAGTCAAAAGATTAAAATAAAAACAGGCATTGAAGTTCTGAAAGAGCAGAAGTTCAAAGTACTTGAAGGAAAACGTGTAGGGCTAATTACTAATCCAACAGGTGTAGATAATCATATGAAATCGACCGTTGATATTCTTCATGAAGCTCCCAATGTAAAACTAGTTGCTCTTTTTGCTCCTGAACACGGCGTAAGGGGTAATGCACACGCAGGTGACCATGTGCAGAATGAGAAAGATGCCAAAACGGGACTTCCGGTCTATTCATTGCACGGAAAAACAAAAGTTCCAACACCTGAAATGCTGGAAGGTATTGATGCATTGGTTTATGACATTCAAGACATAGGCTGTCGTTCATTCACTTATATCAGCACCATGGGTTTAGCTATGGAAGCTGCCGCCCAACAAAACATCGAGTTTATTGTCTTGGACAGACCCAATCCATTAGGAGGCTTAAAAGTTGAAGGGGGCTTGGTAGATGATGATTGTATCTCGTTCGTTAGTCAGTTTAAAATTCCGTATGTATATGGCTTAACTTGTGGTGAGCTGGCTCAATTGCTCAACAACGAAAACATGCTCAAAGCGAAATGCCAACTTACGGTTGTTAAAATGAAAAAATGGAAGCGCAAAATGCGTTATGAGGAAACCGGATTACAATGGATACCCTCGTCACCTCATATACCTCAACCCATTTCTGCCGTCTTTTATCCGGTTTCAGGTATTTTAGGCGAACTTGGCTATCTATCAATCGGCGTGGGATACACCATACCTTTCCAAATGTTTGCAGCAGAATGGATAAATGCGGATGATTTTGCCGGCTACTTAAACCGATTAAACCTGCCGGGGCTTCATTTTCGACCCATCTACTTAAAGCCTTTTTATGCTACCGGACAAGGTAAACAACTCGAAGGGGTGCAAGTACACATCATGCAATATGAACAGGCACGACTATCTGAAATACAATTCTATATCATGCAAGCCATCGCCTCTTTATATCCGGACAAAAAAGTCTTTGAACATGCCGACGACAAACGATTCCGCATGTTTGACCAAGTAACCGGGAATAAAGCTATTCGTACAGCCTTCACAGAAGCCAACACCTTCGAATCAATCAAAGGCTATTGGAATGACCCGGCTGAAGCATTCAAAAAGGTATCTAAAAAGTATTATTTATACAAATAAGCTGAGATAATTTATGGTCAAGCAAACAGCAAATAAGCGACTCTTAGCACTCGACATTCTTCGGGGACTTACCATAGCCGGAATGATTATGGTGAATAATCCGGGGTCATGGAGCTATATATACGCTCCTCTAGGTCATGCACAATGGCATGGGCTGACTCCAACCGACCTGGTCTTTCCCTTCTTCATGTTCATCATGGGGATATCCACGTATATTTCACTTCGGAAATTTGACTTTAAGTGGTCGAAGGATACAGTCATTAAAATCATCAGACGCACACTGGTTATCTTCTTAATCGGAGTGGGCATTGCTTGGCTATCTCTATCTTTTCGCACCTTTCATGGGCTCGCAAATACAGAACTTTCTCTATTAGAAAAATTATGGAAAGCGACTACAAACTTTGAAAACATCCGAATTTTAGGTGTTATGCAACGCCTGGCACTTACTTATTGTGCTACGGCTCTGATTGCTATTTTTGTAAAACACCGATATATCCCCGCTATTATCATTATCACACTCATCGGTTACTTCATTGTGCTATTACTGGGCAATGGTTTTGAGTTTAGCGAAACAAATATCATTGCGGTTATTGACCAGGCTATACTGGGCAAAAAACACATGTATGTTGATTCAGGTGTAGTTTTAGATCCGGAAGGACTGTTTAGCACCATCCCGGCTATTTGCCATGTATTGATAGGGTTTTACTGCGGTGGACTCATTATGCGCACAAAAGACAACCATAAACGCATTGAGTCACTCTTTATCGCCGGAATCATACTCACCTTCAGTGGTCTTTTATTGAGCTACGCATGCCCCATCAATAAAAAAATATGGTCACCTACTTTTGTGCTGACTACTTGTGGGTTTGCCTCCTCTTTTTTAGGTCTACTGATTTGGATTATTGACATTAAAGGGCACAAAAAGTGGAGCGTCTTTTTTGAATCCTTTGGTGTAAACCCCTTATTCATTTATGTGCTGGCAGCCGTATTATCCATATTGATGGGTAATATCCGTTTCATGTATGCAGAAGAACTCATTTCGGTGAAATCATTTATATATTCCATCTTGCTACAGCCTTATTTAGGCAACTATTTTGGTTCGCTGGTTTTTGCCTTATTATTTGTAGGTGTCAACTGGCTTATCGGAAACATTCTCTATAAAAAGAAGATTTACATAAAAATATAACACCCTTTAAAAAAGAAGATTATGACACAACGAATAGATTGCTTTTTATATTACCGGACACAAGATCAAATTCAAAAAACAGTGGACTCTTTACAAGCATGTCCTTTGGTAAATAAGATTTACCTACTTTGTGATAAGGATGCAGAAAAGAGCAATTCACCTCATCCGGTGATTACCATTGATGCCCTACAGACTACAGCAACTTTGCGCAAGATTAAAGAGCATGCATCAAGTGACTATACATTGATCTATACAAAACCTGCAGAGCTTCGCTTAGGTCTGTTCGCTCTAGAACGTATGGTAAAAATAGCAGACGATTCTGAAGCCGGACTCTTATATGCAGACCATTACCAAATAATCCATGGAGAGAAAAAGAATAATCCGGTGATTAGCTATCAACAAGGAAGCTTGCGCGACGATTTCAACTTTGGCTCGCTGCTGTTGTACCGCACGGCAGACTTTACCCAAGCAGTAAACAAAATGGACACGGATTATCAGTTTGCCGGGCTTTATGACTTACGACTGAAGGTATCTCAAACAGCTGACTTGGTACACGTCAACGAATATCTATATACAGAGATAGAAGATGACACCCGTAAGAGTGGAGAAAAGATTTTCGACTATGTAGATCCAAAAAACAGACAAGTCCAGATTGAAATGGAACAAGCCTGTACACAACACCTAAAAGATATAGACGGATACCTTGCACCCGTGTTTAAAGAGGTTGACTTCAATAAAGGAAATTTCCCCGTTGAAGCATCCGTTATTATCCCTGTACGCAATCGAATCAAAACCATCAAAGATGCCATTGAATCGGTTTTGATGCAAGAAACAAACTTCAAATTCAACTTAATTGTAGTTGACAACTACTCAACGGATGGGACAACCGAAGCCATTGACTCTTTTGCAGGTGACGAGCGTCTGGTACATGTCATTCCGGATAACAAAGAACTAGGTATAGGCGGCTGCTGGAATGTAGGTGCACACCATGAAAAATGCGGAAAGTTTACTGTTCAACTAGACAGTGATGATGTCTACTCAGACAAAAGCACCTTACAAAAAATCGTAGATGCATTCTATGAGCAGAAATGTGCGATGGTAGTAGGTAGCTATATGCTGACAGACTTTAGTCTGAACGAAATACCTCCCGGCATCATCGATCATAAAGAGTGGACTGAGGATAATGGAAGAAACAACGCTTTACGCATTAATGGTCTTGGAGCACCACGTGCGTTCTATACTCCTTTATTGAGAGAGATTAAAGTACCCAACACAAGCTATGGCGAAGACTATGCCCTTGGATTAAACTTCTCACGTGAATACCGCATCGGACGTATTTATGAAGTTATCTATTTTTGCAGACGTTGGGAAGACAACTCGGATGCTGCGCTAGACATCGTCAAGATGAACGGGCACAACACGTATAAAGACCGTATTCGTACATGGGAGTTACAAGCTCGAATCAAATTGAACAAAAGAAACAAGTAATATGAGTTTTTCTTCTTCTTCAATCAATCAATTACTGGAAGAACAGGTAAAGACCTGGGAACTGGCACGCATCAACTACCAAGCATTGAACAGCATTCAATCAAAATCGTTCGATATGGGTGGCTTCACCATTCGTGTGCAGTTCAATCCGGCACGGATTGTTTCGTCTGCGGCTAAAGTAGACAAACAGTCTATACAGGAAAGAAAATGTTTCTTGTGTCCGGAAAATCTGCCCAAAGAACAGAATGACCGCCCCTTCAATGAAGAATATCATGCATTGGTCAATCCATTCCCGATATTTAATAAGCATTTTACCCTTCCTACCTACGCACATACAGATCAGGTAATCTATACTAAAATAGATACCATGCTAGCTATGGCTCGCAACTTGACTGAGCATACCTTATTCTACAATGGGCCTAAAAGTGGAGCTTCAGCTCCCGATCATGCACATTTCCAAGCGGGTGAAAGAGGGTTTATGCCTATCGAACGAGAAATTGACGCTTTCTGTGGAGAGAAATTGATTGACACTCCTTACACACAGATTTATCCGATTGTAAATTATCTAAGAAACGGTATTTACATCCGCTCTCAAAATAGGGAAGAAGCTGTTACCTGGTTTAAACAGGCTTACCAACTACTTGAGATAAAAAAGGAAGATCCGGAACCCATGATGAATGTCATCACTTGGTTTAAAGACCCTGAGTGGCATTGTTGCATTTTCCCTAGAAATGTGCATCGCCCGGCTTGCTATTTTGCTGAAGGAGAAGAAAACATCCTCTTGAGTCCGGCTTCTGTCGACTTGGGTGGGGTGTTTATTACCCCACTAGAAAAAGACTTCTTGAAAATTACAGCTGACGATATTCGGCAAATATTAAAAGAAGTCTGCATGAAAGAAGACGCTTTTGAAACATGGATAGAACAAATAAAAGCTATCTCCCTTAACTAGTTATAAAACAAAGAAGATGGAAAAGAAAACAAGATCGCCTTGGGCATGGATACCCACACTCTACGTAGCAGAAGGACTACCTTACGTGGCTGTTATGACTATTTCAGTCATTTTATACAAACGGATGGGTGTTTCCAATACCGACATTGCCCTATATACAAGTTGGCTATACCTTCCGTGGGTTATCAAGCCTTTTTGGAGTCCGTTTGTAGATCTGCTAAAAACCAAGCGTTGGTGGATCTACACCATGCAAATATTTATAGGGGCAGGTTTAGCCGGCATTGCGTTTATGATTCCTGTTCCATTCTTCTTTCAGGGCACTTTAGCCTTCTTCTGGCTGATGGCATTCAGTTCAGCTACTCATGATATTGCTGCTGACGGATTCTATATGCTAGCCTTAGACAGTAACAATCAAGCTAAATTCGTAGGTATCCGAAGCACTTTCTACCGTATTGCCACCATTATGGGACAAGGAGTGCTGATTATTTTAGCCGGATTCATAGAAAGCTCTACCGGACTTGACACCGTTAAGCTAGATGTCAGTACTTCTTCCGCTTACGAAAAGTCTGCTTGGGTTATACCTCAACCCGAAATAACGGAGCAGTCCGGGGATATACGTTTTGTAACTGAAGGCAAAACAATCGAAATCAACACACGAACTTTTCACAAAGACAGTGTTCAGAAAATATTGCATGAAGTAAAAAGCATCAATGAAGCGAATGGATTTATCCAAGCAGAAGAAATACTTAAACAAGCCGAACAAGGCACACAAAGCAGTTGGTGGTCTACCTCGGTAGCTCAACCTTTTGGCAACTGGATAAAGAACAATTTTGGTGAAAGCCGCGAACTATCCGATTCTGACCAAGTGGGCAATATCGGCATTGCAGCCGTCTGGCTGTCTAAAAAGCCGGACGCCGGAAAAGAGCTTGTGCTAAATACAACTATGAACAAGGGAGATAAAAGTATATCGCTTGTTCAAGGTGAGCGACTGGCTTTTAATGAAAACAACTGGAACAAGCCTGCTTATCTTGTATTTCAGCTAGACCCTAAACTAGCTGAAGCAAGTGCTGTTGAGTATAGAGGAGCCTCCGGTAATATTCCTTTTGCCTGGTCGATTACCTTCTTTGTTTTAGCCGGTCTGTTTATATTTTTCGCCTTCTATCATAAGGTTATGCTACCCAAACCGGATAGCGATGCACAAAACGAACAGGTATCTGCTAAAACAATTTTTGCAGACTTTGCAGACACTTTCGTCACCTTCTTTAAAAAGCCTCAGGTAGGAGTGGCCTTGTTCTTTATGCTTACATTCCGATTTTCTGAAGCACAAGTAATTAAAATGATTAATCCATTTTTGCTTGACCCTAGAGATGTGGGAGGATTAGGACTGACAACGGGCGAAGTTGGATTGGTATATGGTACAGTAGGCATCTTGGCATTAACGATTGGAGGCATTATAGGCGGATTGGTCGCATCGAAAGGAGGTCTTAAGAAATGGCTGTGGCCTATGACTTTAAGCATGCTTTTAACGACGCTGGCTTTCGTATACCTCAGTTTTTCACAAACAGGCAGTTTGGCTGTCATTAATATATGCGTATTCATTGAGCAGTTTGGCTATGGATTCGGTTTTACAGCATATATGCTCTATCTCATGTATTTCTCTGAAGGAAAACAAAAAACGGCTCACTATGCTATATGTACAGGCTTTATGGCTTTAGGCATGATGATTCCGGGCATGTTTGCCGGATGGATGCAAGAGATGCTGGGATATAACCATTTCTTCGTTTGGGTCATGATATGCAGCGTTATTCCAATAGTAGCAGTTGCCCTACTAAAAATAGACCCGAACTATGGTAAAGCAGAACAAAATAAACAATAAACTACTTTAATATATTAAGATATGATATTATTAGCAGATGGAGGTTCCACCAGTGTTGAGTGGAGTTTAATAGAAAAAGGAAAAGTGATAAAGCAGGTTTTTACAAAAGGAGCCAACCCTTTTTTCAGAACAACAGAGGATATTAAAAGTGAGTTGCAAGAGTCCCTTGTGCCTCAACTTGATGAAAAAAAAGTGGATGCCATCTATTTCTTTGGAGCCGGATGCGCAACTCCTGAAAAGAATGATATCATTCGCCAAGCTATATCCAACAATTTTGACACAACAACCATTGAGGTAGGTAGCGATTTATTAGCAGCTGCCAGAGGGTTGTGCAAAGATCAACCCGGCATTGCTTGCATCATCGGGACAGGATCAAACTCTTGTTTCTATGATGGAAAAGGTATTGTGAGCAATGTATCCCCACTAGGATATATATTGGGAGATGAAGGTAGTGGAGCCGTTTTAGGTAAACTATTGGTAGGTGCTGCTTTAAAAAACCAATTAACGCCCGGTTTAAAAGAAAAGTTCTTAGAACAATTTTCTTTAACTCCCATTCTTATTTTAGAAAAGGTTTATCGTAAGCCCCTAGCAAATAAATTCTTAGCTGGAATTTCCATCTTTCTGCATGAAAACATTGAAGACCCAACCATCTATCAGTTGGTACAAGGTGCATTCAAAGAATTTTTTATTAAAAACGTCATGCAGTACGACTATAAAAACCATTCGGTGCATTTTACCGGATCAGTCGCTTACTATTATCGGGAAGTGCTAAAAAACACAGCCAAAGATTTAGGTATACGTATCGGAGCAATTGAGCAATCTCCTATGAAGGGACTAATAGACTATTACAACGGTATATAAGTATTTTATTCATTAAAAGATTATCATGGACTTTATAAAAATAACAGAAGAATCATCTTTATACGATAACTTAGAAAAAAAATCAATACATGACTTGCTGGTAGGTATCAATCAGGAAGATCAAAAAATAGCCACCGCTGTCGAGAAGGTAATCCCTGAAATCGAAAAACTGGTTACCAAAATTGTTCCCCGAATGAAAAAAGGCGGACGCATCTTTTATATAGGTGCAGGAACAAGCGGACGCTTGGGCGTATTAGATGCATCTGAGATACCTCCTACATTTGGCATGCCTAACACACTGGTTATTGGTCTTATTGCAGGAGGTGAAATAGCCCTTCGCAATCCTGTTGAGAATGCTGAAGATGACTTGCTTGCCGGATGGAATGAGCTTCTTGCATACAATATAAATACCAAGGACACACTCATCGGTATTGCTGCGTCCGGAACTACTCCTTATGTAGTAGGTGCTTTGCGCGAAGCCCGAAAAAATGGTATCTTAACCGGTGCTATATCCAGCAACCCCGGCTCACCCATTGGTAAAGAGGCAGAAATCAGCATTGAGATGATTGTGGGTCCTGAGTTTGTCACGGGAAGCTCACGCATGAAGTCAGGAACCGGACAAAAAATGATTCTAAACATGATTTCCACAAGTGTAATGATTAAGCTGGGTCGTGTCAAGGGAAATCGAATGGTAAACATGCAACTATCTAATGCGAAACTGGTAGATAGAGGCACTCGCATGATTGTGGATGAGCTAGGACTTAGTTACGATCAGGCAAACCATCTACTATTACTGCATGGTTCTGTAAAAGAAGCTGTTGATGCTTATAAAAATGATGCGGAATAAAACATAAAAAATCATGAAATATTTTTACCTAACCCTTTGTTTACTCTTTATACCTTTTCTTTCATACAGTAAAGATTTCCAATTTGCCGTATTGACTGATACACATCTAAGCAGAAGTAACCCCTCTCCCGAAGCAGACCTTATCAAATGTATAGAGGATATCAACAAGTGCCCGGATGTACGCTTTGTACTCGTCACAGGAGATATCACAGAACAGGGAGACCGCCAGTCTCTGCAAAGAGCAAAAGACTTATTAGATGAACTACATGTCCCCTACTACGCCATCCCCGGCAATCATGAAACGAAATGGAGTGAATCCGGGCTTACTGCATTCGGAAAGATATATGGTGCGGAACGGTTTCAGTTTGAATATGAAGGGTTTCATTTCTTTGGTTTCAACTCAGGTCCGGTCATCCGAATGATGGACGGACACGTAGCTCCTCAAGATATATACTGGTTGCAAGACGAATTAGCAAAGCTGCCTAAGAACCAACCAACAATTATGGTTACTCATTACCCTATTCAAACCGGAGATGTGGATAATTGGTATGAGGTGACCGATGCAGTACGTCCCTATAACATACGTGCATTTATTGGCGGACACTATCACCAAAACAGACTACTTAACTATGAAGATATTCCGGCTTTTCTTTGCCGTTCCAGCTTGCACGACAAAGAAGACCAAACAAGTGGATACACCATTTTTCATGTTACCAACGACTCTATACTTTCGTATGAAAAAAAGGTCAATATCGCACCTGTTCAATGGGGTGGATACGACCTGCATCATACCTACTTCAAGGCTAACAACACGAGTTATCCTCGCCCTGACTATACCGTAAATGATACGTATCCAAATGTAGAAATGGTTTGGAGTCAAAACATCAAAAACGCCATATATAGTTCTCCAGTCGTTGATAAAAACAAGATTTATCTGGGTGATGATAGCGGCATCTTTTATTGTTTATCCGCAAACAACGGAGAAATTATCTGGCAATATCAAACAGGAAACCGCATTGTTGGTACAGCTGCTGTTGCTAAAGGAGTGGTTGTTTTTGGATCGGCAGACCATAGCATCTATGGCCTAAATGCATCAACAGGCCAGATATTATGGAAAGTCGATGCCAATGAGCCGGTCTTAGGCAGTGCAGCCATTGATAAACACACGGCCTATATTGGAGCAAGCGACCATACATTTCGTGCCATAGATATCCGAAATGGACAACTTCTATGGACATATAACGATGTACAAGGATATATGGAAAGCCGTCCTTTCATCTATAAAGACCAAGTCTATTTTGGGGCATGGGATGAAAATATGTATGCGCTAAACAAGAAAGATGGAACACTAAACTGGAAATGGGCAGAAGGACGCTCAGGTATGCTCTACTCTCCCGCAGCTGTATGGCCGGTAGCAACAAATGGCAAACTGTTTTTTAGTGCACCTGACCGATTCTTAAATGCTGTTGATATCACATCCGGAAAAACCGTTTGGCGAACAAGTCAATCCGTTGTTCGTGAAACAGTAGGACTGTCAGAAGACAAAAAAAGAGTGTACAGCAAAACGATGCAAGACAGCGTGGTTTGCTATTCTACAACATCGCCAACGGCAGAGCGCCTATGGAGCACCCATGTGGGTTATGGATATGACCATGCGCCTTCCATGCCTGTAGAGAAGAAAGGAGTCGTATTTGGAAGTACTAAAAATGGTCTAATCTTTTCGCTGGATGGAAAAACCGGACAACTGCTTTGGATACACAAATACGGTAATTCCATTATCAACACCGTCTTTCCCTTGAACCAACAAGAATGTATATTTTCGAGTGGAGAAGGTGTTATTGGTAGGATAAAATATAAAAAATAACGAACTTTAGCTGAAAGTTTTCGTTCAACCAAAATCAAATACTCATGACTACTTGTAGAATCAATCGGCTGTTCTTTGTGCTGTTCTTTAGTACTTTATTTGCTAGTACAGGTCATGCACAATCACTACCTAAAGACTCTTTGCTTCAGATGGAACAGTTTATCAAGCAAACTATCGGGAATGAAGTCAGGACCGGACGTATCAAGATTGATTCAGTAGCCATTGAGAAGCGAAAAATAGCGCTGTTTGCCAGCGCAACACTTTCTTATATTCCTTTCACCGCTGAATTATCAGAAAAAATACACACCGGACTTGTCCGGTATCTCCCACCAGAATACCGCAAACATAAACTAACGGTTTATAGTGATGGGTATTCCTTGGATGAATACATCCCCTTTACGCGTAAAGAACGTTTTGAAAACAAGCATAAGAAAAGCCTAACAACAAACCTTTCTCGCCCATTTACTATTGAAAAAGGTTTGATAAACAGGCATATTGCCCTTTGGCAAAGCCATGGATGGTATTATGAACAAAAGCTGAATCGCTGGGAATGGCAACGTGCACGCATATTTCAAACCGTTGAAGATCTCTATACACAAAGCTATGTACTTCCTTTTCTAGTACCTATGCTTGAAAATGCAGGGGCTCATGTCTTACTTCCCCGCGAGCGAGATTTTCAGAAGCAGGAAGTCATTGTAGACAACGACCGCTCTACAAACCAATCCGTATATAGTGAATCATCCGGAGATGAAGCTTGGGAAACGGGAGATAAACCCGGATTTGCTCACCTAAAGCCTTTCTATACAAATGGTGAGAATCCTTTCCGAACAGGCAGCTTTAAACAAACAAAAACCATACGAAAAGGAAAAGAAAGTTATGCTGAATGGATACCTGACATTCCCCAAAAAGGCGATTATGCTGTTTATATCTCGTATGCGTCGCTACCTAAAAGCAGTCAGGATGCTCATTACACGGTATACCATGCCGGAGGACACACCCAGTTTACCGTAGACCAAACCATGGGTGGAGGCACATGGATATATTTAGGAACATTTGCTTTTGAAGAAGGTAAAAACGATACCGGACGTGTGGTTTTAAGTAACCTAAGCAGCAAAAAAGGGCGTATTTTAACCGCTGATGCAGTGAAAATAGGAGGAGGTATGGGAAATATTGCTCGTAGCCCTCATCCGGAAGGTCTTGTGACTGCTAATGTCAAAAGCTCAGATGCCTCGTCTGACTCTTCGGCCGTACAGCTCCCTCCCATCCCCTTTAAAGAGGAAACAAGCGGCTATCCCAGATATACGGAAGGAGCACGCTACTGGTTACAATGGGCTGGTGCACCGGATAGTATTTACAATTGGAGTGAAGGGAAAAACGACTATACTGATGATTACCAAAGTAGAGGGTTATGGGTCAATTATTTGGCCGGAGGCTCTGAAGTAATTCCTAAGCAAGAAGGACTGAATATTCCTATTGACTTAGCTTTTGCTTTTCATACCGATGCCGGAACAACTTATAACGACTCTATTATTGGGACTTTAAGTATTTGTATGACTCATATCAACGATGAGTTATTTGCTAATAAAAAGCCTCGTATACTTTCGCGCGACTTAACGTCCTGCATAACCGATGAAATCATTGCGGATATCCGTCGCATATATGAGCCCAATTGGACGCGTCGCCAACTATGGAATCGTTCATATAGCGAAGCGCGCATACCGGAAGTACCCACCATGTTGCTAGAGCTCTTATCTCATCAAAACTTCGCCGATATGAAGTATGGATTGGATCCTAATTTCCGCTTTACAGTCAGTCGTTCTATATATAAAGGGATGCTTAAGTTTTTGGCTTTTCAAAACAAAACAGAAGCGGTAATACAACCCCTTCCAATACATAGTTTTTCGGCTGATTTCACAACAGAAACTCGCATCCAACTGAAGTGGCAACCAACTCATGATCCGGTTGAGCCATCTGCTACGCCCACAGGATATATATTGTACACACGTATGGATGGACTAGGTTTTGACAATGGCGTATATATTAAAGACAATCAGACAGAAATAGAAGTCAGTAAAGACCGAATCTACAGTTTCAAGATTACAGCTGTCAACGATGGAGGCGAAAGTTTTCCTTCTGAAATTCTCTCAGCTTGCCGAAAAACGGATGAGCGGGGATGCGTACTGGTCGTTAATGGCTTCGAGCGCCTCTCAGCACCTTACAGCTTTGCTTCTACAGACAGCATAGCCGGCTTTGTTACTAAAATAGATCATGGCGTACCCTATATGAATGACTACAGCTATATTGGTAGTCAATATGAATATCGGCGAAAGATACCTTGGATGGACGACGATTCACCCGGCTTTGGTGGTAGTCATGGCAACTTTGAAACCACAGTGATAGCCGGAAATACATTCGATTTTCCTTATATTCATGGACTCGCTATCACACAAGCAGGTTATTCTTTTATTTCAACATCTGTCAAGGCTGTAATGCAAGAAACGATTGAACTTAATACCTACCCCATTGTCGACCTGATTCTAGGTAAACAAAGACAAACTAAAATAGGAACGGGTTTTTCCGGTACAGCCTATAAAACTTTTCCGAAAAAATTGCAAAGTTGTCTACAAGCCTATTGCGAGCAAGGGGGGAATATTATAGCAAGTGGTGCTTACATAGGTTCTGATTTATGGGACTCAGAAGCAATCGACCCGGAGGATAAGCAGTTTGCCATGAATGTGCTGAAATATCAGTGGCGCACCGGACAAGCAGCCGTAAATGGAGAAGTAAAAAACGTGGCATCTCCCTTTCCCTCATTTGATGGGACCTATCGCTTTTACAATCAACTGAATGAAATCTCTTATGTGGTTGAATCACCGGATGGCATTGAGCCTGCCGGAGCAAATAGCTTTACCATATTCCGATACAACGAGAACAACATCAGTGCCGGAATCGCTTCGCACGGAAAATACAAAACATGCATATTAGGCTTTCCTATTGAAACGATTCAAACAGAAACAGCTCGTGCTCACCTGATGAAAAGCATCCTGGATTTCATGGAGAATCCCTCAAACCAATAGAGACTTTCACCCCTGTGAACTAAAATTCTTCTACGTGCAGAGTTTCTCGGTAGGTGTTTAACCGCTTTTGCAAACGGGCGGCAACCTCCTCATAACCCTCTTGTCCGTATAGATTATGTAATTCATTCGGGTCTTCCTGCAAATCATAAAGTTCATCACAGGTTATTTTCTCATCTCCTTCCCACTTATAAAAATGAATCAATTTGTAACGATTGTCGCGCACCCCATCGTGTCTGGGTACCTGATGAATAGCCGGATAATCATAATAGTGATAATACAGGTCTTTACGCCAGTCATTCGGCTGTTCACCAAAAAGGAGTGGCAATAAAGAAGCGCCACTCATCTCAACGGGTTTTTCTATATCAGCTATAGCAAGATAAGTAGGTGCATAATCTATATTTTGAACCAAGTGAGCATTCTTCATACCTTTCCTACCATGAGGATGTCTTATAATTAGTGGCGTGCGGAAAGACTCTTCATACATGAATCGTTTATCAAACCAACCATGTTCTCCCATATAGAAGCCTTGGTCAGAAGTATATACAATCACCGTGTTTTCCAACAATCCCTCCGCCTCCAAATAAGCAATCAACCTACCTACTTCATCGTCTATTGAGCGGATACAACGCAGATAGTCTTTTAGATACTGCTGATACTTCCACTGTTTCAACTCTTTATTATTGCGCTTTTTTGCCTTAAAGTCAGCATAGCGTTTTTCGTAAGCAGCCAACCAATCTTCACGCTGAACAGGAGTCATCCGATCTAGAGAGGCTTGCCAACCACCTACATTCCATTCTTTTTGATATTGGGGATTATGCTTCAACGAGTCTAGTTTCAAATCATAAATCAAGGTCATATCTGCATCAATCTGCATTTCCTGATTTTCAGCAAAGCACCTCGAAGTATAATCATCATCAAACGTTTCCGGATACGGAAATTCCACCTCCTCATACAAGGTCATATATTTAGGCTCAGGCATCCAATTGCGATGAGGCGCTTTATGATGTACCAACAGACAAAAAGGCTTCTCCTGATCTCTCTGTTTTAAAAAATCCATTGCATAATCGGTTGTCAAAGTCGTGGCATACCCCTCTTCTTTAACATACTTTCCGCCAGTTTGTGGAGTCTTAAAAGCCGGGTTGTAATAGTCTCCCTGATCCCATAGCACCGAGTAATAGTCAAACCCTTTCGGTTCGCACTGCATATGCCATTTACCTACAACTGCCGTCTGATAGCCCTTTTCCTGTAATAGTTCACTAAAGAAGGTTTTAGTTGTATCAATGCCTTTTCCTAATCGTTTTTGCCCATTTTGATGACTATATAGTCCGGTCATCAAACAGGCTCTACTAGGTGTTGACAAGGAGTTTTCAACAAATGCCTGCTGAAACAATATGCCTTCTTCGGCTAGTCGATCAATATGGGGTGTAGGTGCTAGTTTTGAAAGAGGATGCCCATAGGCACTAATCGTCTGGAACGAATGGTCATCCGTCATAATATGTATGATATTCAAAGGCTTTTCAACCTTGGAATACTTGTCAGCGCATGCTAAAAACAGCATGCCGGGAGCTAATATTAAGCCCTTATATATAATACGATGCATAAATAGAAGAATCTATTAGTAATACGTTTATAAACTTATTTAAGCCAATTATAAAGCAGGTGTTGTACAATCTCACCCACATCGATTCCCAAGTCAAATGATACAGTTCCTTCATAATCAATCGACTTTAAACGTAAAGACGGATTGAACCTATACGAACCAAATACATCCCCACTCACGTTGTCACTCAGCTGATAACTAACCAAACCGAGATAAATTGTATTCACCTCGGAGTACAGGCGAAGAAGTCATCTCAATTTGAATTAATTCACGTAATATACACATTTTATTCAGGCTTAAGTTCGTTTAATAAAAAAAGAGGTTGATTCAGTCTGCCGACTTCATCAACCTCTTTTAAATGTATACTTCGTCTATAATTAGAAATTGTATGCTACACGCACACCCATTAATGGCTGGTCAAAGTCTTTGACAATGTTATATTTAAACTCTAACCCGACAGATAGCTCTTTAGTTGCATAAACCTCTGCTCCCAAACCTAAATTCAAACCTAAGCGCGTCCAGGAAAGGCTGTGGGCATCCCAAAAGGATAGGCTCACACCAGCCAAGGGATAAAAAGCAAACTGACTTCCTAGATCAAATAAGTAATGCGCATTAGCATCGATTGCCCAAGCTTTTAAGCCTTTATCTTTCACAAAGTGAGTCAACGACGGTGCAATACGGAACTGATCTGTGATTGAATAACGATAGTCCAACCCTAAAGTTGCATTTTTAGTGTCAAAGCCATAGCCAACCGTAAAACCAACCGAAGAGTTTCCGGCATTTCTTTGTGCAAACACTCCTAAGGTCATAGTCAGTAATAGTAGAATAATTCCAATTCGTTTCATGTTCTTATCAAAATTAAATTAAATAAATTCTTCTTTAGACTTTTGTCTTTTCTAAATAACCCTAAGAGTGGTGAAAATGTTTAATTTGACTTCAAGTTTTCTCCGGCATCTTTTACGATTGCACGATAGAAATCCTCATCATATCCCGGGAAGTCTGGGGCTACGGGCATTCCATAAGGTGTTCGTTTGAACACACCATTTTCCTCTTTTTTCACATTTCCATCGATATATTTCACGAGTAGATATTCACCCAGCTTTTTCCAACGGGCAGTAGCCTCATCAGCAGTCGAGGAGCTAAACCAAGTCAAGAACTTAGCCGCCTCCTCCGGTGATTGCTTGTATATTTCTAAAGCTGCCTGATCAATAACAGGAATCATTTTTTCATGTCGGTCTTCAATTTCTTTCTGTACTTTGCGAATGTCCTGAATCATATAGCTATATTTATGATAAGCCATATTAGCCACCCAGTTATGAATCCAGAAAGCAGAAGTCCAGGAGAATTCAAGTAAGTCGCCATTTCCTACCCGATAGGATTCAGGCGCAGCTAAAGAAGAACAATAGATAGGATTAAATACAGCCATATCTGCATCATCTACACCAAACCAAAGGATACCACCAATAGCATCGGGCAACCAATCGCGCATTTGAGGTACAATCACAAAACCGGTTTGTTGAGTAGCTATGGCACGCTCATTCAAATACTGCTGCCCATCAACTTTAAAGCTCATCGGTCTCCAGCGATAAGGAGATTTGTAAGGTCCTGCACCCACATCTTTTGTCATATCCATTGAAGTGCCTTCAAAGTGGTCGCGCATACCATTCTGCACATCACGAACAGACAGCTTACGGCTAGGTTTCACGTACAAAGGCATCGGGTCTTTCGAAGCATCACCACGTACAAACTCTTCATATTGATTGATGCTCTCATCATATTGACGAAGGAATGACCATACGCGAGCTTCACAAGCCCTTAAACCACCAAAATCGTAGGGGTTATAAGCTTTTGCAAAACTAAAATCAGCATCTTTACCTTTGAAAT
>CAZSWS010000054.1:0-19720 GCA_964610765.1 uncultured Parabacteroides sp. | reverse complement strand
CCTAGCCGTCATTGCGGGCACCGACCGCAATTCATATTGCCAATACTCCTTAGACCGTCATCCCGCACTCCGATGCGAGTTTTTTATAATACAAGCCGAGGCGATTATCAATCGAGTTCTCGGTTACGATATTTTGCCGGAGTAGTTCCAATGTGTTTTTCAAAGGCCCGACGAAAAGTGGAAAGGGAGTTAAAACCCGACTGGTCACAAACATAAACCAGCTGGCTCTCCGGTTCTGACTTTAACAGTTTGCAGGCATGATGAACACGAAAACTATTAATATAGTCGTAGAAAGTTGTATGCAGGCTATTGTTTAAGTAATCAGACAGATAGGTTCTATTCGTTCCGAGTGCAGCGGCCAATTCCTGCAAGGTTAGCGAAGAGTCTAGCCAGGGATCATGCTCGTCGATATAGTTTTGTAGCTTTTCTCCTAATATATCTACAGCCGGTTCAGACAAATATTTTTCATTTACTTCGGTTGGATTAACTTCTTCCATTTGGACAGGTCGCTTTTCGAATAATTCGGCTGCCTTTACAACAGCGATATGCTTGACTGAATAATGATAGATAAAGCCCCACATGATGATAATAAACAGATAGTAAAGAGAATCAACCCATCTATTATTAATCTGATAAACGATGAACCACGCTAGGTACCAGGCTGCAAAGACATAGGTCATGACGCGTACCCAATCGACCGTTTTATTATCAATATTCGAAAACACTTTTTTAATATAGTGGTTGTATCGACCAGCAATAAACACAACAAAAACAAAAATAAGTACAGCAAGTAACACCGTATAAATCACAGATATGATGAAAATGATATTGCTTCGCGTATAAGCGTGGATGGCTACCAGCAGTATATTAGGAATAAATAAATATATAACTCTTCGCAGATTGACAACCTCAGGGATTATCACTTTCAGCAGATACGACCCAACAAGCGGCACTAGACACAAGTCGGTAAGTATCTTAAACTCTTCATATATATAACTGCTTCTCAGACCATTTATCATTAGTCCCATATTAAAAGAAAGGGAAATTATCATAATGATAAGCATCCAAAAAAGGTGGTTAAGTGTCGAATTCTCTTTTCGCTTCCAATAAAGACTCACGCACATAACTACAAAGAGCATAAACATTGATCCACGCATTAAACTCAATATGCTTTCCGAAAGGAATTGTAATGTCTGACTCATAATAATAGTGGTTCTTATTATAATTAACGTTTGGTTTTTTACCTTTAGCTTTAGCTTTTCATATTTACAACTTTAAGGAAGTAAAAGATCAACTAACAATATATTTTATTAATTTTAGGAAATTAGGTTATAAATCAATAGCAGTACCCGCAGATTGTACAAATCTTAATAGGCGAATCGTAAAAACAACAAGGGAAAAGTCGCAAAACGTAAAACTATGTGTTTAAATGATTACAATTCGCCTACTCCAGTATTGGACAATTAGCTAATTAACAAATAAATACAAGAATCAATAGTGCTATTTATTGAAAAGCAAGGAGATGAGTATACAAGCAGCCATATCAATACTTGTACTGACACTACCCATTGTGGTTTCACTTTCGTGTAGTGGATTGATATTTTTGTGTTTACATAAAAACATTCAGATAGCTGCCAAAAGGCTGGTGTATTTATTGGTCGTATATTTTCTTGCAGCGGCTATTTCATGGTTTTCTATTTTAGTTTTCAAATGGTTCCCCGAAGCATTTATCTACATCAATGAACTATGCTATTTCGTATTTCTGATTCATGCGGTGTTGTTTTACCATATTGTTTTCGAGGTGACTCGGTCCAGTGAACAGGAACATTTTTCATATTGGCACTATTTTGTGCCTGTCTTGTTACCGTTGATTCTTTTCGTCTGGTCGCGTTTTGTACCGGTTTCTGAACAAATGGCACTGAATATAAATATGACAGAGGTGGAAAATGCCAATAGCTGGTATGCTCGTTTCTATACTTCTAAAATAAGTATGCGCTTAATTTTTAGCATCATTTACACCTCCTTAGGCATTGTGCGTATCCACCGCTATCACAAATATGTGGTGGCTGCTCAGGTAAAACTAGCTGATTTTTGGGAAAAATGGCTAATCATGTTGCTGTTGCTGTCGTTCTTATTAGTAATTATGCCCTTACTTGCGTTTATTTCTTCTAAATCTACTTTTTTGGACTCTGTACTGCCTTTAGTGGGTATACTTACTCTTGCAGGACTTCATATTACACTAACGTTTAATATGGTTAATGGCAATTATATGTTGATTACCTACTCGCAAACCCTGCCTGACATCACCCAACAAGAGGATGAAGAGAAGATAGAGGCTGAAGAAAAAACAAAGCAACAAGTCGCTATAAAAACAGCACCAATGATTGCTGAGGGAGCAGTTCAACCCCCTCAGCCTGCAACAAAAAGAGCAAAAGAAATCTCGCTAAAAGAGTTTCATCGCTGGTATGTTAAAAACAAGCCTTACCTGAATCAGAACTTAAAACTGGAAGATATTACTACGATGACCGGCATCAAAAGGAATGAGCTTTCGGCATATATCAATAAAAAGTATCAGATGAATTTTAATGAGTTTATCAACTCGTGGCGATTGAAAGAATTGCAACGACTAGAAAAAACTCCTCGTTATGCCAAACTGGGAATTATGAAGCTTTTGCCTATAGCAGGATTTGGAAGCTATCGGGCTTATGCGCGTGCAAAAGATAAACAGGATAAAACAGCCTCTAAGAAATGAACAAGTCTGAGATACTGCCCTTGTTAAATCACTCTATACCACTTTTTTCATCGTTGGTATCGGCCTTGTTTATTATACTTCAACGATGGAAGTTAGAGAATAAAACAGATAGGAAAGTATATCGTATCTCCTTGGCATATTTCATCATTAAAGCACTTTCTTGGATAGGCATCCTTATGTATGTTTACATGCCGAAAAGCTACTCTTATATAGGTTCGTTTCATATTTTAGGGGTTTTATTGATACAAGTCTTTTTTTATCAACTGATTTACACACTGACTAGAAGAGACGATGAGCAAGATTTTTCCTTTCTTCATTATGTCATTCCGCTATTTTTTTTTGCAACCCATCTAGTATGGAGTTTGTTTATCCCGATAGATGTTCAAATGCAAATCACGTTGGCTCAGGGAGAGTCTGTTGCCGGATATGAGGCATATTCCAGTTTTTTTAATTCAAAATTTATTATTCGCTTTCTTTTTAGCCTGGTGTATATTGTATTATGCTTCTATCGCCTGATTCGATACAGCAGAGATGTGGTGAACTATTCAGCCGATGATAGCCGGTCATCCATTACCTGGGGATATAAGACAGCCTTTTTGTCTATTGCATTAATTTTTGCTCCGGGATTGGGACTTGTTCTTTCTATTAAAGAAAACCTGGAGTCATTTCTTGTTTTAATTCCGGCTGCCATGTTATTGATACAGCATGTAATTCTATGTTACAACCTACTAACCACCAATTATGTGCTTATGTAGGATGAAGATGATTTTAGTAATCTTGCCAAAGAAGAACAGTCTGCAACACCTCCAAAGGTAGTAACCAAAGAGCAATTGGAAGATTATATGCGCACAGAGAAACCCTATCTGAATCCGAACCTGAAAATTACGGATATGATGGGTTATCTAAAAACCAACAGAACTTATCTGTCGGCTTTTATTAATAAAGAATATGGTGTGAACTTTAGTAGTTTTATCAATATGTATCGATTGGAAGAGTTAGACAAACTGCTTGCTAACCCCAAATACACTTCATATAACAATCTATACCTGATTACGTTGGCGGGCTTTGGAAGCTATGATAGCTACCTGAGAGCAAAGAAACAACAAATAAAAGGAAGTGTCTTATCGCCGGTAGGAGGAAGAATATAACAAGTATGCCTTCAATGCTTTTCGCCCGTATGGGGAAAGCGTGTGCAATAAATCAACTAGAAACAGCTAACTGTTACTTGCTCTCCCCCACCTACTGAGCGGTTCAATCCAAAGGCAACCGTTTGCCGGAATAGGTAACAGCATAGAACTTATCACCCTCAATCAGCAATCCGGCAGTGGCATCTTTGGTGTAGTTTTTATAATGGCGAACATTGACCGCCACCACACGACCATCGTATCGCCAATCAACCTCGTCAACCTCAGTATGACCTACCAATATGCGTTGTACCTGATAATAGTTCAGCACCCGATCTAAGTCGTCAGACGGCAGACCCGGGCTTTTTTCGGTATCGACCACCAGCCCACGATACCACAAAGGACCATCTCCACTGAAGAGGCTTTCTAGGCGTGTATGCAAATTGTTTCTTTGGAGGTTAGGAATGCCTGAGAACCGCCAGCCTAACTCATTTATTTCGCCTATTTTATAACTTCTGTCAACCATTTTTGGACTTAATCCGGCATGAACAAATAAATTCTGCCCCACTACTAGAATCAAATAACTGTCGCGCAGCCATCTGCCTAGTTCAGTATCTGTCCCATAAAGCGCTGCATAAGGTATGCCTGCTTTAGCGGAAAAGATGAGGTGGTCTTCATGTACATAACGAATATCGTCTTTCATCACCAGGTCTTCATGGTTGCCTTGAATGAAATCTAACCGACCACCGGCTTCCTCGGCTTCTTTCTCCAGTTTATAAACCAACCAGGCAATGCCGTTATCATCTCTTCCACGATCCAAGATATCTCCGATAAAAACCAATTGATTCTGACCATACGTCCATTTCAACTGCTCGTCGACTACGCCATTCCCTTTTAAAAGGGCAACAAAAGCATCTAACCGACCATGTAAATCAGAAACGACTAAAGTCTTTTGAGGTTTTTCCTGACGCCAGCTATGCTTGATACGCTTGTGTAGGGTAAAGTCAAACCGCACATCTGTATCTTCTCCCACAGCAACATAGCGCAAGCGCAAATCAGTTGGCAAACACATAAACGTGGTGTCTAACACACTTCCATCTGCTTGAGCAGAGACAATGCGAACACTTTTGTCGGCTTGATGAAACACATATAAATCGCCATACCCCTCAATAATTGAAGAACTGCCTGTTTGGGCAGCAAGGGGAATAAATAATAAAAATACAATAAATAGACTGATATACTTTCTCATGATACAATGCTTACGTGTTTTGTATTGGGATATTATCGTAGGGTTTTATGCTCAGCTAGCTTCTCCTGTAAAACTTGGTAGGCATGTTTGGATCGTATCTCTGCACTTGAACCAAAATAGTCGAAGTTTAAGCTATTTACCTCCATTTCATCCAGCCAATAGATTTGCAATCGATATTGATAATCAACTTTATCTTTGAAGAATAACCAAGACCAAAGTCCAAAAAAGAAAACCTGCGCTAACGACCGTCCGCTGTCATAGGTAGAGAAATCGGTAAGCTCCGCTCGCCGGATTTTGTTGAGAGGGAGTTTGCCTTCTATATCACCTTTACTGCTGATAAATAGTAGTTTCTCCTCTTCTATGACTATCCGATAGCCAAACCCGTGCTTTAAACCGGGAAAGCCGGACACATAATCCTGATAAGGAAAAGGATCGTCGCGTAACTCTTCCAGCAACTCCGCATGATCATGATTTGTTCTCTTTTTACTAAGAATACGAATGATAATCACGATTACCAAGATGGTAGCTAAAATATAACCCATAGATATATTTATTTATGAACACAAAAAGCTCAAAATTAGATAAAAGTTTAATAAGACAGGGCTTTAAGTGGTAAAAAACACTCCCGACATACTCTATAACTTCGGAGAAATAAATAAATATGAGATACTATCGTGACTTTACTAAACACGGCACATCTCTTTTCTTAACCATTGATTGTTCTTTCTAATCTATAGCATTAGAATAGGAGGACTTTTTTGGCTAATTTTGTAAGCTAAAATCAGTTATTTGTGGAAGATTTTTTGAAAGAACTCAATGACAGCCAGCGAGAGGCTGTGCTCTATACAGATGGTCCATCGATGGTTATTGCGGGTGCCGGCTCGGGAAAGACGCGCGTACTTACGTATAAGATCGCCTATCTACTGAAGCAAGGCATGCCGGCTAATAGAATTCTGGCGCTGACCTTTACGAACAAAGCCGCACGCGAAATGCGTGATCGGGTCAATGCGATGGTAGGAGATTTGGATGCACGCAGACTTTGGATGGGGACTTTTCACTCAATCTTTTCACGCATATTACGCATTGAGTCTTCACTACTTGGTTTTCCATCGCACTTTACTATCTATGACTCTTCCGATTCGAAAAATCTGATAAAGGCTATCATCAAGGAAATGAAACTGGATGATAAAGTGTATCGACCCGGCGTTGTACAAAACCGCATTTCGAATGCAAAGAACGCATTGATAACCTGGAATAGCTATGCGTATGACAAGGAGCTTATTGAGCATGACAACCATAGCCGGATGCCTCTTCTCAAAGATATCTATAAACAATACCAGGCCCGATGCTTTCAGGCAGGCGCCATGGATTTTGATGACTTATTGCTCTATACCAATATCCTGTTTCGTGACCATCCGACTGTTTTAGAAAAATATCAACAAATCTTTCAATATGTGCTGGTCGATGAATATCAAGACACCAACTTCGCACAACACCTGATTGTAACACGACTTTGCGAAATAAACCGACGTATTTGCGTGGTGGGTGATGATGCACAAAGCATCTACTCATTCCGGGGAGCTAATATTGACAATATGCTCAAATTCAAACAGGTGTATCCGGACTGCCGGTACATCAAGCTGGAGCAAAACTATCGGTCGACACAAAACATCGTAAACGCAGCGAACAGCCTGATAAAAAAGAATAAAGAACAAATTGCTAAAACGGTTTTTTCAGAAAAAGAACCGGGCGAAAAGCTTGACCTTTATGCGGCTTACTCAGACTATGAAGAGGGCTATTCAGTTGCTATGCGTATCAAGGATATGCAATACAGTAGCAAACAGTATTCTTTTGAAGACTTTGCCATTTTATACCGAACGAATGCGCAGTCGAGAATACTGGAAGAAGCCTTGCGCAAACTGAATATTCCTTATAAGATATATGGCGGACTTTCGTTCTATCAACGAAAAGAGATCAAAGATGTCATTGCCTACATGAGGATGCTGGTAAATCCGCATGACGAGGAAGCACTCAAACGAGTCATCAACTACCCCACCAGAGGGATTGGAGAAACAACGGTCAACAAACTGAAAGAGGCTGCTATACGCAACAATACCAGTCTGTGGAGTATTGTTGAAGCACCTTTTCAATATGGGGTGAACATCAATAAGGGAACAGCCAATAAAATTGCCGGTTTTCACCTATTGATTGAAGAGCTTACACAAAAAAGCCAAACCGATGCACCCAAAGACATTGCCACCCGGATTATCAAAAAATCCGGTATCGCTGAGTCTTTCATTATGGACAACTCGATTGAAGGAAAAAGCAAGCAGCAAAACCTGGAAGAACTGGTGAAAGGAATTGCTGAATATACTGAACTGAAAAACGAAGAAGGCGTTTGGGAAGTTACATTAGCCGATTTTCTCTCAGAGATAGCTTTGCTTACCGACCAGGATAATGACCGGGAGGAAAACACCAATAAAGTAACCCTTATGACTATCCATGCTGCTAAAGGGCTGGAGTTTAAGAATGTTTTCGTCGTGGGATTGGAAGAAGAACTGTTCCCCTCGCGTATGGTAATGGATAGTAGCAGAGGGATTGAAGAAGAAAGACGTTTGTTTTATGTAGCTATCACACGTGCCGAAGAGAATTGCATACTCACGTATGCCAAATCACGCTATCGCAACGGTGAGAGCATGCGATGCTTGCCGAGTCGATTTCTCTATGATTTAGACCCAGACTACCTCAAGGCTAGTGTTGAAAGAAAAACGCAAGAAGCTGTTCAAACAGGCAGCTACTATACGCCAAAAGTTTCTAAACAGCCCGACCGGAAGCCTCTACCCTCTCCCACCCGCCAGAAAGCAGCGAAGCCTTCCATTGTCGAAGGAGTGAAAGTGGCCTCAATTGGAGAACTAAAAGTGGGAAGCATTGTGAGTCACAGCCGATTTGGACAAGGAGAAGTCACAGGACTTGAAGGAGACCCGGATATGGCGATTGTTTCTTTCAATCATGTGGGAGAAAAGAAACTTATACTTAAATTTGCCAAACTAACCATTATAGAATGATTGATTTCAACCAAATTCCCTCACCATGCTATGTCATGGAAGAAGAATTGCTTCGTAAGAACTTATCATTAATTAAACGTGTAAAAGAACGCGCAGGTGTCAATATCATACTGGCTTTTAAAGCCTTTGCACTTTGGAAATCGTTTCCCATCATCCGGGAGTATATTCCTTATTCAACAGCTAGCTCCATCTATGAAGCACAACTGGCATACGAAGAAATGGGGAGTCCGGCTCATACCTACTCGCCGGCTTATACAGCGCAGGATTTTCCGACGATACTGAAATACAGTAGCCACGTGACATTCAATTCGCTATCGCAATTTGAACGTTTCTATCCCATGGTCGTGGCAGACGGAAAAAACGTTTCGTGTGGTTTGCGAATCAATCCGGAATATTCAGAAGTAGAAACCGAACTATACAACCCAACTGCTCCGGGAACCAGAATGGGCATTACTGCTAATCTGATTGGCAACAAACTACCCGAAGGGGTTGACGGACTACATTTTCATACACTCTGCGAGTCTAATTCATTTGATTTAGAAAAGACTTTATTGGTCGTTGAAAAACGTTTCGGTCATCTATTGCCGCACATCAAATGGTTGAATATGGGTGGCGGTCACTTAATGACTCATAAAAACTACAATGTGGATCATTTAGTTGAGCTTCTACTTTCGTTCAAAGGAAAATACCCCAATCTGGAGATTATCATGGAGCCGGGTAGCGCTTTTGCTTGGGAAACCGGTGTATTGGTAACAACCGTTGTCGACATCGTAGAGAATCACGGCATACAAACCGCCATTATGGATGCTTCGTTTACCTGCCACATGCCGGACACACTGGAGATGCCATACAAACCCCGCATCCGCAATGCCTACGAACCGGAAGAGGGAAAACCCACCTATCGAATAGGTGGAAATAGCTGTTTAAGTGGCGATTATATGGGTGATTGGTCGTTTGATGAGCCTTTGCAACCGGGTGACTTATTGGTTTTTGAAGATATGATTCATTATACTACGGTTAAGACAAGCATGTTTAATGGCATTCCGCATCCATCAATCGGACTGTGGACAAAAGAAAACAAATTTGAACTATACAGAAAGTTCACTTACGAAGATTATAAGAACAGAATGAGCTGAAATATTTGTATTTTAGCATTCTAAATGAATAAAATAGCATAAGGTCAGAACAAATGGGAATATTTAAGTTTTTCAGTAGAGATAAGAAAGAAACTTTAGACAAAGGATTGTCTAAAACAAAAGAAAATGTCTTCACCAAAATCACACGTGCCATTGCGGGAAAAAGCAAGGTGGACGATGAGGTGTTAGACAACCTGGAAGAGGTTTTAATCACCTCAGACGTGGGTGTTGACACGACGCTAAAGATTATTGAACGAATTGAAAGCCGCGTTGAGAAAGACAAATATGTTACAACAGATGAACTGACTCAAATCTTGCGTGAAGAGATTGCTGCTTTGCTGACTGAAAACAACACGGTAGATACCGAGTCGTTCGAAATTCCAGAGAATAAACGACCTTATGTAATCATGGTAGTAGGAGTCAATGGAGTAGGAAAAACAACCACCATTGGCAAGCTGGCTTATCAGTTTAAGCAACAAGGACTGAATGTTTACTTAGGGGCTGCTGATACTTTTAGGGCTGCAGCTGTTGAACAGCTCGTGATATGGGGCGAACGCGTGGGCGTGCCGGTAATCAAACAAAAAATGGGCTCAGACCCTGCTTCAGTGGCTTACGACACGTTATCATCTGCCCAAGCCAACAATGCAGATGTCGTTATCATTGATACGGCCGGCCGGCTTCATAACAAGGTGAACTTGATGAATGAGTTGACCAAAATCAAAAATGTAATGAAGAAAATAGTTCCGGATGCTCCTCATGAAATACTTTTAGTGCTGGATGGTTCAACCGGACAAAATGCCTTTGAACAAGCCAAGCAATTTACGGCTGCAACAGAAGTTAATGCACTGGCTGTTACTAAACTGGACGGAACAGCAAAAGGTGGCGTGGTGATTGGTATCTCGGATCACTTCCGTATTCCGGTGAAATATATCGGTCTGGGAGAAGGTATAGAAGACCTACAAGTGTTCCGTAAGAAAGAATTTGTTGACTCACTCTTTGGTGAATGAAAAAGAATCTCGTTAACATCATTACACTGGGTTGCTCTAAAAACCTGGTAGACTCTGAACAACTACTCTTTCAGCTACAAGCCAATGGTTACACCGTAAAACATGACCCTGATAAAATCAATGGGGAAATAGTTGTTGTAAATACGTGTGGTTTTATTGGTGATGCACAGGAGGAGTCTATCCAAATGATTCTTGAACTGGGAGAGGCAAAGAAAGCCGGACAAATAGGCAAACTATTTGTAATGGGTTGCTTGTCTGAACGCTTTTTAGCTGATTTACAAAATGAACTGCCCGAGGTAGACCATTTCTATGGAAAGTTCAACTGGAAAGAGCTGTTGGCTGATTTGGGCAAAACGTATCTACAAGACTTTGAAACTGAGCGCATCCTTTCTACTCCCTCCCATTATGCTTATATTAAAATAGGGGAAGGTTGTAATCGCACCTGTTCTTACTGCTCTATACCCATCATTACCGGACGCTATCAGTCGCGTCGCATGGAAGAGATTGAAAAAGAAGTGAAACGGCTGGTTGAAAAAGGAGTCAAAGAATTTCAACTCATTGCGCAAGACTTGACTTACTACGGATTAGACATCTATAAGAAGCTGGCTTTACCGGAATTAGTAACACGTATTTCAGATATACAAGGCGTTGAATGGATTCGGCTACACTATGCCTACCCTTCGCATTTTCCATACGAACTATTGCCGGTCATGCGTGAAAGAGAGAATGTCTGTAAATACTTAGATATAGCCTTGCAGCACATCAGCGACCCTATGCTGAAGCAGATGAGAAGAAACATCACCCAACAAGAAACGTATGATTTACTGAATCGAATCAGAGAAGAAGTACCCGGTATTCATCTAAGAACCACCTTAATGGTAGGACATCCGGGCGAAACAGAAGAGGATTTTGAACAATTGATGGAGTTTACTGAAAAGATTCGCTTCGAACGCATGGGAGCTTTTGCTTATAGTCATGAATCAGGCACATACTCGTACAAGCATTATGAAGACAGCATCCCTCAGAAAATCAAGATGGAACGTTTGGACAGGCTGATGCACATACAGGAAAACATTGCAGCCGATATCAATCATGCCAAAATAGGACAAACGTTTCGGGTTATTATAGACCGTGAAGAACCGGATTTTTATATTGGTCGAACAGAATTTGATTCACCTGAAGTTGACCCTGAAGTCTTGATCAGTAAAGAACAACTTCTATATCCGGGTAACTTTTACAATGTCAAAATCCACGAAGCCGAACCATTCGACCTCTATGGCGAAGTGATTGGCTAAAGCTGTGCTAGTTTGCGTACATCCTTATCCCATAAAGGGGTGGTGAGGAGCTGCGCTATCGCCTCTTTTGGATTGGAGGCCACACTCCACATATGCTGATGCATCGGTCGCATAAAGTTCGCATCTAAAGCTTGTTTAAACTGTGTCAGCAGTGGGTCAAAATAGTTGTTCACATTCAGTATCACAATTGGGTGAAGGTATATCCCTAGTTGTTTCCAAGTGATGATTTCCAACAGTTCTTCGAGCGTTCCACAACCGCCGGGAAGGGCTATAACTCCTTGACTAAGTTCAGCCATCTTCGCTTTGCGCTCATGCATCGTTTCAACAACCAGCATGTTTTCAACACGTCGGTTGCACCATCCCTGATCAACCATAAATTTCGGAATAACACCGGTTACTTTACCTTTACTATCTAACACGGCATCTGAGATAGCTCCCATTACACCCACATCGCCTCCCCCATAAATCAGTTCTATCTCACTTTCACTGAGCAATCCACCCAACAGTCGAGCTGTTTCATAGTAACTTTCATCCGCTTGCGTACTGGAGCCGCAATACACACAAACTTGTTCTATCTTATTCATGCTATTTTACTTTGCTATCAAATATAAAAAAACAGGATAGTATGTCATAAACCTCTACCCTGTTTTTCTCTCTTTTATAGTTTCTCCAATTAAATACCTAATGACTTTTTAATCATTTCGACCTTTTCTTGGGTTTCTGTCTCTGCTTCTTCCAAGCTACTTACGCTGCTTTTAGCATGTACTTCAATATAAAACTTAATCTTAGGTTCCGTACCCGACGGACGGATAGACACCTTTGTTTTATCTGCGGTGAAGTATTGCAATACGTTAGACGTAGTAGGCATATCTAAAGTAAGCGTTTCGTTATCTTCGAAACTAAAGCCTCTCAGCTTGGCATAGTCATGGAATAGCGTGACCCTAGAACCTCCTATTTCAGTCAAAGGATTTTCACGGAAATGCTTCATCATAGCGTCAATCTCTTCAGCCCCGCTTTTCCCTTCACGAACAACGGAGATACCCAATTCTTTGGAGTAACCGTATTCTTTATAAATGCTTGCCAGTAATTGAGGAACGGTCTGATTTTGGTTTTTTGCCCATGCAGCTATTTCAGCCATCAATGCACAAGCAGATACGGAGTCTTTGTCACGAACAAAGTCTTGCCATAAGAATCCATAGCTTTCTTCACCACCGCCTATATAGCTTTTCTTTCCTTCGTTTTGACGCATGACATTGGCAATCCACTTGAAGCCAGTATAAACATCATACATTTCCACTCCGTTCTTCTGAGCTATGGAACGTATCGTTTCTGAAGAAACAATGGTCTTCACGATATATTCTTTTCCTTTCAACCGACCGAGTTCTTTCCAACGAGTAATTAAATAATAAAAGAACAAGATGCATATCTGATTACCATTTAGCAGAATCATTGTTCCTTTTTCATCTCTCACTCCTACTCCTATGCGGTCTCCATCCGGGTCAGAAGCCAAAACCAATTCAGCACCGGTTTCTTCAGCCTTAGCTAAAGCCATAGCCAACGCTGCGGGGTCTTCCGGATTCGGAGATATTACCGTTGGGAAATTGCCACTTACGACATCTTGTTCAGGAACGTGAATGATTTGAGTAAACCCAAAAGCTTTCAAAGCAGCAGGTATAATCTTTACTCCTGTTCCATGTATAGGTGTATATACAATTTTTAGGTCATGATGTTTCTTGATAGAGTCTGATGATAAAGACAAAGAAGTCAACTCTTTAATATATTGGTCGTCAATTTCTTTACCAATAATCTCAATCAAGTTCTTGTCTCCTTTAAACTTAATACTTGCAGGGTCAGTCACCTTATTAATCTCTGCAATCGTATTCTTATCATGTGGAGCAATCATTTGAGCCCCGTCACTCCAATACGCTTTATATCCATTATACTCTTTCGGATTATGTGAAGCTGTCAGGATGATACCACTCTGGCAGCCCAGTTTCCGTATCGTATAAGACACTTCGGGCGTAGGTCTTAAATCTTCAAACAAATAAGCCTTGATTCCATTTGCTGAAAATATATCAGCGGAAACCTCCGCAAATTTGCGACTATTATTACGGCAGTCATGACCAATAGCCACCTTTATCTGATCTAAAGAAGCAAATTCTTTATTCAGATAGTTCGACAGGCCTTGTGTGGCTGAACCAACCGTATAGATGTTCATCCGGTTTGTTCCGGATCCCATAATACCCCTTAAGCCTCCGGTACCAAATTCAAGGTCTTTATAAAAAGACTCGATTAGTTCAGTTGGGTCCGGATTGTCAAGCATGGCTTGAACTTCTTTCCTTGTTTCCTCATCAAAAGTTGGTGCTAACCAAGCTTCTGCTTTTTTTCTTACTTCATTTAATAATTTTGAGTCTTCGTTCATACGTCAATCATATTTTTCAACACAAAGGATATTAAGATGTTCTTTTTTCATCTACAAAAGCACCGTGCTTGTAACAACACCTTGCATGGTCAATGGCTCTTAATATCCTTAGGTCTAGGTTTACATTTTCATTGTTAGTATTCAACCAATCGTACAGTTACAAAAGGTTGGTATCAGATTACGATCGCCATAAGCATTGTCAACACGAGCTACGTTAACCCAGAACTTAGCATCATGCAACCAAGGCAATGCGAAAGCTGCTTTTTGACGACTATACGGATGTTTCCATTCATCAGCCGTTACTTCATATTCAGGATGAGGAGCATTTTTCAACACATTATCTTCACGTGAAGCCTCTCCTGATTCTACTTCTTGAATTTCTTGCCAAATGCAATCCATTACTTCTACAAAACGATCCAGTTCTGCTTTACTCTCACTTTCTGTTGGTTCAATCATCAGTGTGCCATGAACAGGGAAAGATAAGGTAGGAGCATGATAGCCAAAGTCAACTAAACGCTTAGCAATATCGCCTTCATCTACTCCGGAAGTTTCTTTTATCTTTCTGCATTCCAGAATCAATTCATGTCCTACAAAGCCGGTTGTTCCCGTATATACAACACCATACGTGCCTTTAAACTTACTTGCCAGATAGTTTGCATTCAGAATAGCCATTTCTGTTGATTTTCTTAATCCCTCTTCTCCAAGCATTCTGATATACCCATAAGTAATAGCAAAAATACCGGCACTACCATAAGGCGCAGCTGATACTGTATTTAAGTCTGAACCAAACAACACCGGGTGTGAAGGTAAGAAAGGAAGCAAATGTTCAGCAACACCAATCGGTCCTACACCGGGTCCGCCACCACCATGAGGTGATGCAAATGTTTTATGTAAGTTCAAGTGACAAACATCAGCACCTATAAAACCGGGATTCGTCAACGCCACTTGCGCATTCATATTCGCTCCATCCATATACACCTGACCTCCAAATTGATGAATCACTTCACACATCTCTTTGATATCGTCTTCAAAAATTCCATGTGTCGATGGATAGGTAATCATAGTTGCAGCTAGCACATCTTTGTATTGTTCTGCTTTTTCTTTAAAGTCGGCTACATCAATATTTCCATGCGGGTCTGTTTTGACAGTTACGGTATCATAACCACACTGTACAGCACTTGCCGGGTTTGTTCCATGAGCAGAAGCAGGAAGAAGCACTATATTACGATGTCCTTGACCGATACTTTCCTGATAAGAGCGAATCACACGTAAGCCGGCATATTCACCCGCAGCACCTGAGTTTGGCTGAAGACTTACCCCTTTAAATCCGGTGATTTCGGCTAAATAGATAGAAAGATTCTCGATAAGCTCTGTATATCCTTCTACTTGGTCTAGAGGAGCATAAGGGTGAATGTTTTGAAACTCCGGACGGCTCAACGGAAGCATTTCCGAGGCTGCATTCAATTTCATGGTACATGACCCCAATGAAATCATTGAATGAGCTAATGAAATATCTCTTCTCTCTAAGCGTTTAATATAGCGCATCAATTCAGTCTCTGAATGATATTTCTTAAACGAATCCATCTCCATAAATACGGAAGTACGTGCAAACTTTTGATCAAAGTAGCGTTTATCTTCCACATCATCTTTCAATATATACTCTTCACCAACAGCGCCGGAGAAGATATACAACAACGTACCTATGTCTGTCAATTGAGTTGTTTCATCTAAACTGATACCTATTTCTCCACCTTCAAAATAGCGAAGGTTGACACTACACTCCAATGCAATTTCTCTAAGGGCATCTAATGAAATACCTGTAGGAAGAACAAGCTTTAATGTGTCAAAGTAGTTTTCATTCAGTTGTTTATAGCCCATCTCCTCAAGTTTTTTACTTAAGAATCCGGCATAACTATGAATACGACCTGCGATGTCTTTCAATCCTTCCGGTCCATGATATACAGCATAAAATCCGGCCATCGTAGCTAATAATGCCTGAGCTGTACATATATTAGAAGTTGCTTTCTCGCGTTTAATATGCTGTTCACGCGTTTGTAGTGCTAAACGATATGCCTCATGTCCATATGCATCTTTTGAAATACCAATAACACGCCCCGGCATAGAGCGTTTATATTCTTCTTTAACGGCAAAATAAGCTGCAGAAGGACCACCATAAAACATAGGTATACCAAAACGTTGGGTAGTACCAAACACCACATCAGCACCCCATTCTCCCGGAGGAGTTAATAGCACAAGACTAAGTAAGTCAGCTGCTACCGCAACGCGTACACCGCTTGCATTTGCCTTTTCAATAAATGCCTTATAATCTTGTATAGAACCGTCTGCGTCAGGGAATTGAACAATCGCCCCGAAAACATCTTCAGTAAACTCGTACGTATCATAATCTCCGGTTACAATTTCAATTCCTTGAGGTTCCATCCGTGTATTTAACACTGCCAATGTAGACTCGTATACGCCATTGTCAACGAATAGCTTGTTGACATTTGCTTTTACTTGAGCACGAGGACGCGTGCTATAAAACATCGTAGCTGCTTCAGCACCGGCTGTTGCCTCATCTAACAATGAACTATTGCTTAACGGAAGACCCGTCAACTCGCAAACCATTGTTTGGAAATTCAATAAAGCTTCTAAACGACCTTGAGAAATCTCCGCTTGATAAGGTGTGTAAGAAGTATACCAACCCGGATTTTCAAACACATTGCGAAGTATAGGTGCCGGACAAATAGCATCATACCAGCCCATTCCTATATATGAAGTAAATACTTTATTTTTTGATGCAAGCTCTGCGATATGCTCAGCATACTCACGTTCAGTCATAGCATCGGGCAAATTCAACGGTTTTTGCAAACGAATGTTTTCAGGCATAACTTTATCAATCAGTTCATCTACTGATTTGACACCTACTGTTTCAAGCATGGAAGGCAAATCTTCCGGACGGATACCAATATGTCTATTGGCAAATTTTGTTGTGTTCATAAATATAGATTATAAATATGGATTATGTTTTTTTTCATCTCTCACTGTCGTTGTCGGACCATGACCGGAATATACGACTGTTTCATCAGGCAATGAAAGTATTTGTTCTTTTATTGCATCGGTCAATTGATGCATGTCACCTCCCCAAAGATCGGTTCTCCCTATGCTGCCTTGAAAAAGCGCATCTCCTGCAAAAACAGCTTGACTCTCTTCATTATAAAAAGATAAACCTCCGGGTGAATGACCGGGGACAAAGAGCACCTTGAGCGTAGTATCTCCAAAATGCAGGTCTTCTCCCGGTTCTATATAGTCTCCAGGTTCTACATCTTCAATTCGGGTAGGCAACACAAAGCGTTTCGCTTGTTCATTTAAAGATGGTAAACGCTCGTGCTCAAAGCGGTGCATACGTGGTTTCAACCCGTATGTATCTAACATATAGGCTAGGCCAAAAGCATGATCTAAATGCATATGCGTCATCAAGACGGCCTTCAAATCTAAATTTTTATTTCCTACAAAATCAGTTAGACGCTGTTTTTCTTGACCGGTCATACAACCACAGTCTATCAAAACAGCTTCTTTTGTATCATCGTACAGCAAATACGTGTTTTGTGCAAAAAAATTAAATACAAATGTCTCTATATGCATCATAGCGGAACATAAATTACTTTCTTAGTACTAAAAAACGATTCTTTATAGTAATCCGATAGCTCAATCGTAACAGCAGAACGTTTAAAAGGCATAACCTCATGTTGCAACTCGCCTCCTTTTAAGCAAATCAATCCATTAGGCATCGCATTTTGTTGCTCTTTTTTAATGTTTTTCCTAACTAAAGCAACCAGCTTGTCCAAAGACATCACCGCACGACTAACGACAAAGTCAAACTTCTTCTTTTCGTCTTCGACACGTGTGTGTAACGTTGTCACATTAGACAACCCAATAGAGTCGGCAACAGCTTGTGCCACTTTTATTTTCTTACCGATACTGTCTATTAAATGAAACTGAACATGTGGAAACAAAATTGCTAGTGGAATTCCGGGAAATCCTCCTCCTGTCCCAACATCCATCACCTCACTACCATCTGTAAAACGTAACATACGCTCTATGCCTAGTGAATGAAGCACGTGGTGTAAATATAGATTTTCAATATCCTTTCGGGAAATCACATTAATTTTCGAATTCCAATCTTCATACAAAGCATACAAGGCTTCAAACTGCTTATACTGCTCTTCCGTTATATTTGGATAATATTTTCTGATGATGTCCATTTAAAAAGCAATTTTGGCTATTGGACTATCCTCTTTTAGCAAGTAACGCACACGCTCAAAAGGCAGGGTTACTTCTATAGCACCCATCGAGTAGTTAGCAATTTCATACTCATTAAAAGTATACGTGATTCCGGCATCGCTAACATAAAAATTCTTATTCGGATAAATTTCCTCAACGCTAAAGAAGCCGATATCTTCCAAATCTATCGGATCATCCAGACTATTTTCATTGGTCAACATCTGAACGATTAAACGAGATAAATCATCTTGATAATCTTCAATAAAAATCTCCTCTTCGCGAACAGGTTTACCTGTCTTTAAATCCAATGTTTTGTTGGTTAGCATATGTCCTCCATGAGCCCCTCCCGTATAGTTCTCAACAAAGGCTGAAAAGCTCAATAAGTCATGCTGATTATATAATATCTCACTAAAAGAAATCTCATAATAAGAGAACCAAGACGCTATCGGAAGTGAATCTTCATTTTTCATTTCCTCTATAAAGTCCTGCTCTAATTCCTTATAGTCAGCTATATAAGTTTTAACGTATTTATCAACAGCTTCACGTGGAGACAACTCACTGTATTCTTCGCCAAAATAAGCAGTGATAAAAGCTTTTTGTAGTAATGGCTGAATGGCTTTGTCCTTATATTCTTTAGGGTATAAGAATTTAATTTGAAGTTCGCATGCCGGGTTTTTAGATTCTCCTAATAAATGATATTTCTCTTTGACCTCTATAGAGTCAAAAACAACCGCATTCTCAGCTTGAGAAGCGCCCGTTGTAGGTTTACATGCTGATAAAGCACCCATCAACAAGCTTAGTAAAACAAAAGCCGGCAATATACCGGACCAAAAAATCTGTCGATTCATAATGTCGTTTTAAAATTCATTTAACTCTGATTGTAAAATTCAGACAGCATCTTTACAAGAACATAGAAACCCGCAATTTATCATTCTTCTGCACGTTGTGAATATCATACAACCTCTATGCAAATATACACTATTATCTTATAAAAAAGAATGCCTGTTCCTCAATCCTTTCCTATTTGTTGAACAGCAAAAAACACCCATTTGTTGTAAAAACAAAGTGGATGTTTTCAAATAATTAAAACCAGCATACTAAAAACAACTATCCGACCATCACTCCTCACTTAAAGAAGCTTAGGAAGAATAAAGCTTCAGTGTTATCGATCATCACACTTCTTCACCTTCATCTTCATACGAAGCTTCTGTTATTACTTCAACAAGCCCGCTAGGATAATTTTCAGATGGCATTATTTTAGTTATATAAACAACATTATGCGTTGACATACTCTTTAAAAAAACACTTAACTCCATCGCATTCATTTCTAGAGGAACATTATCTAGCATAAAGTCAGAAATCTGTTTAGTTTCTTCAGATACACGAAGA
>CAZSWS010000053.1:0-20464 GCA_964610765.1 uncultured Parabacteroides sp. | reverse complement strand
TTTATGCTATATAAAGGGACTAATACTTAAAATGTCCTCCTCCCAAAAATTCGCGTAGCAAGGAAGTTCCCGGCAATCCTTCTAAAGAAAGATAATTGAAATACTGTAAAAGCTTAATGAGTCGATATGCCTCGGCGCTTTCTTCATCTGCGGGTAAAACTTCTAATAGTATAGGCTCAGCAAAGCGTCTAAGAGCAGCCATTTCATAAATCATAGCGCTATTAAACATCGCATCTGCATTTTCCTGAAACGGGAAAACCCACTTATCTTCTCCTCTGCGCACACTGGGCCAACGGCTTAATGTTTCTTTCGCAGAATAACCTCTAAACTGATAATCACGCACCATCCTGCGGATTAGTCGATTGTCAGTCGTAGGTATCCAATTATATCCATCCAGGGAAATAGCAGTCAGTGCCGAAACATAAATTCGATATATCGCTTCGTCAGGAATATCAGCCGTCAACTCCGGGTTCAAGCCATGAATACCCTCCATGATTAATACCGTATTATCTTGCATTTTCAGCTGTTGTCCTCGATAGATACGTTTTCCTGTATTAAAATCGTAGGTTGGGATGTTGATTTCCTCTCCACTGATAAGCTTCTTCAAGTCGCTATCCAGATAAGGAAGATCAATGGCGTATAAAGATTCAAAGTCATATTCACCGTTTTCGTCCTTAGGAGAGTCTTCACGATTGACATAATAGTCATCTAGCGAAATCACCATGGTATGAAGCAGATTCGTTGCCAATTGCACCCTCAACCGTTTGGAAAAAGTGGTCTTGCCTGAAGAAGAAGGTCCGGATATCATCACGATACGTATACCCTCCTTATATTTTCTTGCAATATCTTCTGCGATTTTAGCTATTTGTTTTTCTTGCATTGCTTCAGAAACCATAATCGTATCTTGCGAGCGTCCTTCTCGTATGGCTAAATTTAAATCACCCACATCGTTCATATCCAATGTACGAAGCAGGGTAAGATGTTCTTTATAAGCATTGAACATTTTATCTTGCTGAACAAATGGTTTTAGTTCGGAGGGGTTATCCGGATTAGTTACGCGTAATAATATACCGTGAAAATAAGGCACTAAATCAAAGTCCTGTATATAACCGGTAGAGGGAGCTAAGCATCCGTAGAAATAGTTGCTATAACCATCCATTTCATAATAGGTCGTATAAGGCATTCCGGCTGTCTCAAGCAAAAGTGCCTTGTCAAACATTCCTTGTTCCTTAAATAGCTTTACAGCTTCCGGCGTGCGGATATATACCTGATTAAAAGGTAGGTCTTGACGAATAATTTCCAACATACGGTTCTTAATCTGTAAGATTTTATCTGCGTCTATCTCTTCGCCACTGGCTAATGCACAGAAATATCCGTTAGAAACCGGATGCTCTAAATTTAGTTTTAGCTCAGGAAATAATTCATTAGCTGCTTTTGATAAAATAAAGCTCAGCGAACGAACATAGACCCGATAACCATGAATGGATGTTATATCAAAAAACTCCACATCCATTGAGTCCCAAAAACGATGTGTCAGACCTTTAGGTCTATTATTCACCAGTGCACATAACGGACGATGACCTAATTGCAAACCTAGATGCTCGTATATTTCCAATAAAGTTTTTCCTGCAGGCACATGCGTATGTGTAGCTAGATTTTTACAGTAAACATTGATAGTATGACTCATAGATATTGATTTTACAAATGAATAAACCTAAAGATAAGAATAAATCGTCAAAATCGGACTCCTCACGCTATTTTCACAAACAACCCCAACGGCACACTACGCCTCTCTTGCTTAAAATATTTTTTACATTTTTTATCAGACATAATGCTCTAATAGACATAATTAATAGGTTTTTTTCTTCAAAAAGCACTATCTTTGTAGCATAATTCGTATTAAAAGATAAAATAAAGAATAGTGATATTCTGTAAACAGTATTTTTTAAGTTAATAGCTTCGAACAAAAGAGATAATAAGATCCGCTTTATAAAAGACCTGGCGGATAAAATAATTTGAACAGAGTAGATTTTACAATTTAGCCAATAAGCCAAACATGAAATTTTCAACACTTACTGCGATATCACCCATTGATGGGCGTTATAGGGATAAGACAAGCCAATTAGCAAATTACTTTTCTGAGTATGCACTCATAAAATATAGGGTTTTAGTTGAAGTAGAATACTTCATCGCTCTTTGCGAACAGTTGCCTCAATTGCAACCGGCAAAAGAGCAGGTTTCTGCCCAACAACTACGAAACATTTACATTGACTTTAGCGAAGCTGATGCAACGCAGATTAAAACGATTGAACAAACGACTAATCATGATGTGAAAGCTGTTGAGTATTTCTTAAAAGAAAAGTTTGACGCGATGGGACTCTCTGCGTATAAAGAGTTTATTCATTTTGGACTGACTTCACAAGACATTAACAACACCGCCACACCTCTATCCATAAAAAATGCGTTGAATGACGTATACTTGCCACAATTGCAAGAGGTTATAGACCTTTTAAAGAAACAAGCAAATGACTGGATGGATATACCGATGCTTGCCCATACACATGGACAACCGGCTTCCCCTACTCGACTAGGAAAAGAGTTGATGGTATTTGCATATCGCATAGAACAACAGCTGGCTATCCTTAAAGACACTCCTATTACTGCTAAATTTGGCGGAGCAACAGGCAACTTTAATGCCCATCATGTTGCTTACCCTGCCTATGATTGGAAAGCTTTTGGGAATCAGTTTGTGAATAAATACTTGGGATTGGAGCGAGAACAATGGACTACGCAAATCTCTAACTACGACTACCTGGCGGCTTTATTTGACGGACTCAAAAGAATCAATATCATATTGATTGATTATTGCCGGGATATTTGGGAATATATATCTAAAGAATATTTCAAACAAAAAATAAAAGCAGGCGAAGTTGGTTCATCAGCTATGCCACATAAGGTGAACCCCATTGACTTCGAAAATGCTGAAGGGAACTTAGGAATAGCTAACGCCATACTTACTCATCTAAGCATGAAGCTTCCTATATCCAGACAGCAAAGAGACCTAACAGACTCAACCGTATTAAGAAATGTAGGCGTTCCGATGGCGCATACAGGAATTGCACTAAACAGTATTGTTAAAGGTATAAACAAGCTACTACTAAATGAAAAGGCATTATCAGCAGAACTGGATAATAACTGGGCTGTTGTGGCCGAGGCCATACAAACTATATTGAGAAGAGAAGGATATCCTAATCCCTACGAAACACTTAAAGCCCTAACACGTACGAATGAAGGAATAAACGAAGGGTCTATAAGTGCATTTATTGAAACTTTAAACATGAGCGATTCGGTAAAAGAAGAATTAAAAAGTATTACACCAAAAAACTATCTAGGAATTAAATGAATTTAAAATTTGTGATCGTGAGATTACAAGGCAAGTATTAAAAAAAATGAACGAAAAAATGAACACAGAAGAAAAAGACGAGCAACAAGAACGTCCAAGAAAAATCATACCAAGCATTAGAAGGGACTATGAAAGCCCTGAGGAAGGTAACAGATATGAAAGAAGGCCATATAGTAACTCAGGAACGAGCAGAAGCAGGTATAGCTCTGACGAAAGAAATGAGTACTCTTCATTGCCAAGAAGAACACCACGTCCACGTATTTCTACTAACAGAGACAGGGATATGCAAGATCGCCCCTCTTATGGTAACAACTATGAGCAAGGCGGATATGAACGTAGAGACTATGGGTCAACTAGCAGAGGACAAAACCCATACGACAGAGAAAGATATACACAACCATTCGACAGTCAACAAGGCGACGGAGAAGACAAACCGACCGTTCGTCGTAAACGTCCGAGAGTTGGAGAGTCTGCCCGTATCAATCCATACGACTCAAACCGAGACCAAAGGTCGTCAGGCAACTACCAAACTCCCTACCGTGATCGAAGAGACTCCGGGTATAGAGACTCCGGACACAGGGACAGTGGATACAGAGATTCAGGGTATAGAGACAGTGGATACAGGGATTCCGGATACAGAGACACTAGACAGAGAGATACAGGTTATAGAGACTCAAACTATAGAGATAGCGGATACAGAGACTCCGGATATAGAGACTCAAGACAAAGAAGCTCCGGATATAGAGATTCAGGATATAACCAGCGTCAACAAGACGGCGGCTACACCAGACGCCAGCCTTACTACGACAGACCTGCTGCACCCAGAAAACGGTTCGATTTCCCTAAGCCCGTTAAATACAAAGAGGTAGTCACAGATCCTAACGAGCCTATACGCTTAAATAAGTTTCTTGCAAATGCAGGAGTGAGCTCGCGTAGAGAAGCTGATGAACTGATTAAAACAGGAGCCATTAAGGTAAACGATCAAGTTATTACTGAATTAGGCACAAAGATTACCAGATTAGATAACGTCACTTATAATGACAAGCCTGTTCAGATAGAAAGTAAAATCTATCTTCTACTAAACAAGCCTAAAAATGTAGTAACAACCTCTGAAGATCCACAAGATCGTCGTACGGTTATGGACTTAGTAAAAAACGCTTGTAGCGAACGGATTTATCCGGTAGGAAGACTAGACCGTAATACAACAGGGGTGCTCTTGCTAACAAATGATGGAGACCTGGCTTCCAAGCTAACGCATCCTTCATTTAAAAAGAAGAAAATATATCACGTTTGGTTAGATAAAGCTGTGTCTATAGACGATATGGAACGCTTAGCTACCGGCATTGAGTTGGAAGACGGCGAAGTGCATGCTGATGCTATCAGTTACGTAACTGAAGAAGATAAAAGCCAGATTGGTATTGAAATACACTCCGGAAGGAATCGTATCGTCAGACGTATGTTTGAATCATTAGGATATCATGTAATCAAACTAGATCGTGTTTATTTTGCAGGACTAACTAAAAAGAATCTTCCTCGTGGAAAATGGCGCTACCTTTCTGAAATGGAAGTAAACGCATTGCGAATGGGATCTTTTGAATAAAACAAAAATAAGGCTACTCTATATCTACAGAGTAGCCCACTTTTATAAATTAAACGAGCTAAAATGGAAACAATTGAAAGAACGAAAATTGTAGATTTACTGAAAAGAAAAGACTTCGGTCAAAAGGTGAATGTAAAAGGATGGGTACGAACAAGAAGAGGTAATAAGCAAATCAACTTCATCGCCCTAAATGATGGTTCTACAGTTAATAACGTTCAGGTTGTTGTTGATATTAATAAATTAGGAGAAGACTATCTAAAACCTATCACAACAGGTGCTAGTCTTAGCGTGACCGGTATTCTTGCCGAGTCGCAAGGAAAAGGACAAGCGGTTGAAATACAAGCAGAAGACATTGTTATCTACGGTGCAGCTGATCCAACCACCTATCCGCTTCAGAAAAAAGGACATACATTGGAGTTTCTTCGTGAAATAGCCCATCTTCGTCCTCGCACAAACACTTTTGGAGCTGTATTTCGTATTCGTCACCACATGGCATATGCGATTCACAAATTCTTCCACGAAAGAGGGTTCTTTTATTTTCATACGCCCATCATCACAGCCTCGGATTGTGAAGGGGCCGGACAAATGTTTCAAGTGACCACGATGAATCTCTATGACGTCAAAAAAGACGAAATAGGTTCAGTGGACTATGAAAAAGACTTTTTCGGCAAACAAACCAGCTTAACCGTATCCGGTCAATTGGAAGGTGAGTTGGCAGCTATGGCATTAGGGGCTATCTATACTTTTGGTCCTACATTCCGTGCTGAAAACTCAAATACGCCTCGCCACTTAGCAGAGTTCTGGATGATTGAACCGGAAGTTGCCTTTTATGAAATCAAGGAAAACATGCAATTGGCTGAAGACTTTATTAAATATTGTATTCAGTGGGCACTTGACAACTGCCTGGAAGACATTGAGTTTTTGAGCAGCATGTATGACAAAGAACTTGTTGAACGCTTAAACTTCGTGCTTAAACAAAACTTTATTCGTTTAACCTATACGGAAGGTGTTCAAATTTTAGAAGAAGCCGTTAAGAATGGTCATAAATTTGAGTTCCCGGTTTATTGGGGAGCAGATCTTTCTTCTGAACATGAACGCTACCTGGTTGAAGAACACTTCAACTGTCCGGTTATCCTGACTGATTATCCGAAAGAAATAAAATCATTCTACATGAAACAGAATGATGATGGAAAAACAGTTCGTGCTATGGATGTGTTATTCCCCAAAATTGGCGAGATTATTGGCGGATCTCAACGAGAAGAAGATTTAGACAAATTAATACAACGTGCTAAGGATATGCACATACCGAAGAAAGACATCTGGTGGTATTTGGATACCCGTCGCTACGGAACGGCTCCACACTCCGGTTTCGGACTAGGCTTTGAACGCTTATTACTATTCGTCACCGGCATGGCAAATATTCGCGATGTGATTCCTTTCCCACGCACCCCACATAGTGCCGAGTTTTAAAAAATCAGAAAGAGTTTTGACGATAATGAAAAGGTTGTTTGTTTTACGCAGACAATCTTTTTTTATATATCCGCATCTCGGTATGCTTTTCGATATTCGGTAGGAGTCAGCCCGGCATGCTGCTTGAAAAGACGATTAAAGTAAGATATATTATCAATAGATACTCTATGCGCAATCTCTCTAATCGGAGTATCTGTCGAGACAAGCTGCAACTGTATACTCTCGATTCTTTTCAGGTTAATATATTGCAAAGGGGTTTGATCTACATTCAACTTAAACAAACGAATAAAGTGATCTTCTGAGACACAAGCGATAGCTGCAAGTTCTGAAATAGTCAATTCCTTATCTATATTTTCATGAATATATAAGAGAGTTCTTACAATGCGTTTATCTTTATCACTATCCTTTATAATGGCCTGCTCTAAGAATCCGGAAATAAGCTGAAGTAATATTCCTTTTGTTGCTATTTGAGCATACAGTGGAAGCTTAGCACTATCAGCCATATAACGTGAGATGGTTGGTTGATTATCATATTGTCGCGGATCAATATTGTGCAGATAACGCTCCGGATTCAACAAAAGTAGCTTTTTCACTAAATTCAACCCTAATGAAGAAGCACGAATCTCTATCGGAAATATATACGTATCAAAGACAGACTCTCTTGGCAGTCCATTTTCATAAAAATGGATATAGTAATGATGAAACTGACCCTCACACCGATTACTATGCAGTGTAAACGGTGGAATAAGATAGAGCCTACCGGGAGATAGTTCATGAACGTGGTGATTGATTATAATATGCGCCTCCCCTTTTACTACATAATAAATACGTGCAAAAGGGCTATATACCTTCTCCCAATTCCATAGTTCATTGGGCTCGGCATATCCAACATTCAACAGGGAAAGACTTAATTCCGTTTTCATAACCGCATTTACTTATATCGGTATTAGCATACTTATCTGTGTAAATATATAAAGATATACAATGATTTAATACTTATGAAACAATTAAAAGTCGAAATAGTACAATCATGATGCCGATAATAAGCTACTTATTGAAAAGAAATAATGCTAGTTTTGAAATATTTGATGAATGTACAAAAGAATATTCACACAATTAAAGTACCGAAAAACATATTAAGCAACTATGATTAACAAAAGATTTAAAGGCGACTGGCCTAAGATTGGCATCCGCCCGGTGATAGACGGGCGCATGGGTGGCGTAAGAGAGTCATTGGAAAACCAAACCATGAACATGGCAAAAAGTGTAGAAAAGCTATTAACCTCTACACTTAAATATCCTGACGGGAGCGCTGTAAAATGCGTAATAGCTGATTCCACAATCGGCCGTGTAGCTGAAACTGCAGAATGTGAAAGCAAATTTCGTAAAGAAGGAGTTGGAGTAACCATTTCTGTCACACCATGCTGGTGCTATGGCAGTGAAACCATGGATATGGATCCGCATACAATCAAAGCTGTATGGGGATTTAATGGTACAGAGCGCCCAGGTGCTGTTTATTTAGCAGCTGTGCTTGCTGCACATGCACAAAAAGGCTTACCGGCATTCGGCATTTATGGCAAAGATGTCAAAGACTTAACCGATACGAGTATCCCTCAAGATGTAGAAGAAAAGCTCATTCGTTTTACCAAAGCAGCCCTAGCTGTAACCACGATGAAGGGGAAGTCCTATTTAGGCATTGGCGGCATGTGTATGGGGATAGCCGGCTCTATTGTCAATCCTGAGTTTTTGGAAGAATACCTAGGCATGCGGAGTGAAGCTGTTGATGAAGTAGAGATTATCCGTCGTATGGAATTAGGCATTTACGACAAGGATGAATATAAAAAAGCATTCGCATGGACTAAAGAGAACTGCAAAGAAGCAGTTGATAACATCAACCGGGAAGACCTAAAAAAGACTACGGAAGAACGCGAAAAGGATTGGGAGTTTGCTGTAAAGATGACCCTTATTGTTCGCGACCTATTGGTAGGAAATCCCAAACTAAAAGAAATGGGATATGGAGAAGAATCGTTAGGACATAACGCTATCTGTGGTGGATTTCAAGGTCAAAGACAATGGACAGACTTTTACCCGAACGGTGATTTTACAGAAGCCATACTCAACTCTTCTTTCGACTGGAACGGTATTCGTGCTCCTTACATTTTAGCAACCGAGAATGATTCACTGAATGGTCTAACCATGCTATTTGCCTATCTACTGACAAACAATGCACAAATATTTGCTGACGTGCGTACCTATTGGAGTCCTGAGGCTGTTGAAAGAGTAACCGGTAAAAAACTGGAAGGAGTAGCCAAAGAGGGCATTATTCACTTAATAAACTCCGGTGCTGCTACGTTGGATGGAAGTGCACAGCAAACAGATGCTGATGGCAATCCGACCATGAAACCATTCTGGGATATTTCAGATAAAGAAGCACAAGCTTGTTTAGATGCTACGACATGGGTTCCCGCTAATCGGGAATATTTTAGAGGAGGGGGATTCTCTTCAAAATTCCTCACAAAACAAGGCATGCCTTGCACTATGGCGAGACTAAACCTTGTTAAGGGACTCGGACCGGTTCTTCAAATCGCAGAAGGATGGACAGTTGAGTTAGAGCCGGAGGTACATAAAATACTGGATGATCGCACTGATAAGGGATGGCCTACAACTTGGTTTGTACCACGTTTGGATCAAAGCAAGGATAACTTCAAAGATGTGTATGCCGTCATGGCTAATTGGGGAGCAAACCATGGAGCTATTAGTGCTGGACATATTGGAGCAGACCTAATTACAATGGCTTCTATGCTTCGCATACCGGTAAATATGCATAATATAGCCGAAGATGATATCTATCGCCCAAATTCATGGGGATTATTTGGGACAGATAAAGAGGGAGCCGACTATCGTGCATGCAAAGCATACGGTCCTTTATATAAATAATCTATCAGACGCACTTGGCAGTGACTTTACTTCTGCCAAGTGTGTTTTGTATAACCAGATGTCTATCAGGATATCCCAATGTATATCCAAAACATCCTAATTCATGAAAGATAAAAAATCAAGTTCCCTATTCATGGGTAGTCAAGGGCAAAACTATACCTTTCCTTTTATCCTTGTAACCAGCCTATTCTTCATGTGGGGGTTTGCCCACAGCTTGCTAGACGTTTTAAATGCTCATTTTCAAGATTCACTCAGTTTGTCTAAAGCCCAGTCGGGCGCAGTACAAATGTCGGCCTATGGAGCTTATTTCCTCATGGCCATACCGGCGGGTATTATAGCTCGCAAATTTGGTTATAAAAGAGGTATCATCGTCGGACTAACTCTATTTGCGATGGGTGCTTTTTGGTTTATACCGGCTGTGGGCATCAATGAATTCTGGGCATTCCTAATGGGATTACTAATTCTATTTTGCGGACTAACTTGTCTGGAAACAGTAGCGAACCCATACACCATTGTATTAGGTCCGCCGGAAACTTCAGCCAGCCGAATTAATCTGGCACAAACGTTCAATGCGATTGGTTGGATACTCGGACCCCTTGTCGGATCTATCTTAATTTTCAAAAATGAATCTGACAAATCAATCCTTGAACTACTTGTTGATGCACTTAGTAAAGTTTTCACTGGAACGGGCGACATGGCTGTTTCTGTGGCTCACGCAGTAGAAGAAAGCCTGACAAATAATTCAGCTTTAATCATCCCCTATGCCGGACTGGGCATACTCGTAGTACTGGTGTTGATTTTATTTTTATTCACTAAACTCCCCGAAATAACTACGGATGAAACTGAAGGAAGCAATCCCTCTGAAAAAGCAATAGACAAGCCGCTTATTAAGCAGCGTCATTTCATTTTAGCAGTAATTGCACAATTTCTTTACGTTGCTGCACAAACAGGAATTGGCAGCTTCTTTATAAATTACTCCAGAGAGGCTGAGGGTCTAAACATTAACGAGCTTCAAGGGGGGCTTTTATTAGGACTGGGCGGCATGAGTCTTTTTGCAATTGGTCGCTTTGTGGGAAGTGTTGCCATGAAAAGAATCAAAGCAAATACGCTTTTAGGAATATTTGCGCTAATAAACACGCTTTTGATGGTTTTTGTATCTATGTCACACAATCGATTTGGCATCATGGCTCTAATGGCATGCTATCTATTCATGTCTATTATGTTTCCTTCTATATTCGCTCTGGCTCTACGTAGACTGGGTGGAAGAACTAAAACAGGGGCATCTATTTTAGTTTTGATGATTGTTGGTGGTGCAATAGCCCCTATGCTTATGGGATATTTAGGTGAAGAACGAATGAATATCGGCTTCATTGTTCCTCTGGTTTGCTTTGCTTATATTGCCTTCTTTGGATTTGCCGGAAGCAAAATAAAAGAGTAAAAGAGAAAACGTTAGAAGCAAAAAAATAGAAAATAAAGACTATACCTTGCCTGACACTAAGAGTATAGTCTTTATTTATTAAAAATCATCGAGGCATAGACTCTTCGAGGTTTAGAACACCCATCGCATATTCACATTGAGATCTGTTTTGCTACAACCTGCTATTTCCTCTAGTCCTTTCCCCACCTTTTCTCTGTCCATATATCGCACCCATGCCAGTTTGGCTGAGAGCGTTAGCTTATCCAACACATACCATCTAAGATTAAAAGCCAGACGAATACCTTTACCATAAAAAGAAGAAGAACTGAAAGCATAAAGCAAGTTCTTCTCGTATGAATAGACACGGGTAGAAAAATCATCTGTCTGAAAATAGGCTGCATAGGAGTCTACCTGAACAGGAACACCTTTCTTTTTCCATCCTGCATTTTGAGATAGAATCCAGCCATACTGAGTGTTCCCTTCCAGCGAAGGATGTATATTTACATCCAATGATGTTTTCAAATAATAGGCTGATTGAATCGTATAATTACCTTGCAACCTTAATTTATGCATCTTGTCTGAATGAATTGATACCTGAGCCTCTTCACGTTGATTTATTTCTTTTTCACGGAAACGATAGCGGAGTCCTATTGAGCATGAATTAGTCGGCGTATGCCTGACCTCAACCATATATTCTTTTCCTGACGATGGGGCATCAACGAGGTTATTCAACCAAGAATAATGAAATAAATCTGCATAAGCACTTACTTGCCAATGAGCTAAAGGCTGTATATTCATGCCTAGATAAACTCCCTCCTCACCTTGAAAAGACGATCGCTGAGCAAAGGGATGAGCATAAAATGCCTGATAGTTTTTAGCATACTTCCTATAAAGCAGCACCAAATTCATATAGGATGCCGGTTGAAACTGAAGGGTATTTAACGTTGCTAAGGCACGATTCATAGACATAGCTGTTTCACCATATAATTTCACCTTCCCTTTTCTAATCAAATAGTCAAAGCTAATGCCCCAATTTTTCCTCCCACGAAAAGCGAACCGATTATAAGATCGCTCCTCAGGCTGTACCGAATAACGACCAAAATCATAATAAACGGCTGTAGCTCCTAGGCGAAAGTTTGAAGAAGTAAAGCGAAAATTCAATCCACCACTATGAAGCCCCAACTGATTTTTCTTCTCTGCCTCCCGATGTATGCGATGCAGCCCATCTCTCTTAAAAGAAAGCACTTGAAAACTATCCAGTCTTGCATCTAGTTTCCTGTATGAATAGAAGAGGTTAAGCCGGAAGGCTTTCATTCGAAAAGAAGCAGCCACTCCACGTAAAAAATCAACTTCATTGGTTGAATAATGTCTTTTAAAACCATTACTCCTCCTTTCGGCTTGCGTTATCAGTGCATATCTTCCCGGGCTAAAGTCCATACTCATCAGCAGACCTTGTCCAAACGATGCTTTATAGTCGCCAATGGCTAACTGTTGAATCAGCTTACTTCCTTTATAAAAACAGTGAACCGAATAGTAGTCATATTGAGGGTAGCCTTTTTTCCAGAAAGGCTCACCGGCATCTTTTTCCATGGCAAATCCAGCCTGTAATCGTTCTTTAAATGTGTAAGAATATCTCAAAGAATGATAGAAAGGTTCACCTAGATAACGACCATTAGGGTTTTCTTTTAACAAGGAATCCGGAAACATGCGATAGCCTTTCTTTTTATTCAAATTACGGTCATAGCGCATAAAAAACTCATTCCTCCCATATTTCAACAGGTTTCGCGGTGTAGGTTTTAGACTGATTGGCTCTTCCGACTCAACATAAACAAAAGGAAGCATCAACTGAATAGTTTGAAAGTCAAGACTACGTAAAGCCTTGAGTTCATAAAGGCTACTCATTTTACCGTACCTTACCCGATAGTTTATCAGTTCTTTTATTTGAACTTCAGATAGAAAAGGAAGCAAACTCAACTCTTCTTCCGTCACTTGATTTATATCCAAAGGATGCGCAACTAAATAAGACAGCTCATTATACAGGGTTCCCAGTATCTCTTCGTCTACCGACTCAACTCGCATATCTTCAATATATTCAGTCCAGTCCTTATAGGTTTGTGCATAAGAAGTATACCCACAAAACAAACAGCCTAAAAGAAGGACTACACGCTTCATATTCTTCCAAATCTATAAACTAATCCGACCCCGGTACTAACTCCCAACTGCTGATGATAAGACAGACTTACATCGGCTTGAAAAGCCTTCAAGTAAAAACTAACACCTGCTGAAGGTAGCATAGGGTCAGTTCTGAGTCCAAGATAAAACGCCACTCTCTCATAAGGTGCATATGACACCCCTATAGAAAAGCATAAGGGTCTATTTTCACTTTGTTCAAGCTGTCCATTCAGTGTAACTTCCTTTAAAACATCCCACGAAAAACCGACACACGCCAAATGACTACTCTTCTTCTTACTCATCTCTTCTTTTCCGGACAAACGAATAGTAGGGGCATTCAACAAGCCTGCTCCTAGGCGAATTGTTTCAACCGGTCTAAACACAAGCCCAATATCAACAGATAGTAGAGATTTGTCTTCCAATAAAAGCTTTCCTTGTTGCAGAAAATAAGAAATAGCAATACCGAAAAACCAACGTTCAGCCACTTGCTTCCCACCTGCCAGTCTAAATTGGCTTTCTCTATAGTCATCAAATCCAAACGAAGACAGGTTAACAGCAAATGGTAAAGCGTTATTATAAAAAGAAAAATCAGATGAAATCGTATTTAATTCTTTAATAGAATATCGATTATAATAGGTAATTGAAAGGCTTCTTTGCTCATTCAGCGCTATAGCAGCCGGATTGAGCAAAGGAGAGATGGTAGCTCCACTGCCGCCCATGGCTTTCACGGGGGTTTCTAAAGTAGGTAGGCGATGTTGAGCACACAAAGGCGCAAAACATAGAATATGCAAATAGGTTACTATAAGAACCCAAAATCTAAACGTCGTCATTAAAAGATATTATTAGAAAAGAAAAACTAATCAACTGAAAAATAATGGGAAAGTCGCTCAATGTCATCTGCCGTAAACTCTTCCAAAAGCCGCAACCTGTCCCAACTATCAATTTCTCCTTGCTGCCTCCTTATACGTATAAGCTCTTTTCGCTGAGGATATGACAGATAAGGATGACGCAGCGAATCTTCGGCAACACGATTAATATTCAACTTCTTTACATACAACGAGTCAACCTGAAACCAAACCTTAAGATTCTCATATCGTTCTTCGTCAATACCATATACTTCTCTTAGTTGACAAACAGCATAAAAGCCCTTTAATAAAGCACGATATTTCACAATACGCTTTGAAAACGCACTGCCTATACCCGGTACTTTTTTCAAGATCACAGTGTCGGCACTATTCAAATCCACCACAGTGCCCTTAGGATACTTCTCTATTTTTTTATACTTGTGTGCATACGAAGGTGCGAGCCGTTTTACCCTTTCAGGAATCGTTTCCTTTTGCTCAATCTTTCTGACAAGCCTTTTTTCCAGAGTAGCTTCACTTTTATTTGTTTTAGCCGATAATGTTTCTTGTGAAGCTGACAATGAAGATACATTCCCTATTGTATCACTCTTTTCAGCGATTTCAGCTAATACTTCGCTCCCCTGATTGCTCCCTCCCCGATCTGAACAAAGCAATAATATTCCTGCTATAGCTATAAGTAAAAGCAATAGAAGCAAGGCTCTTCTTTCCCCTTTGGAAAAGTAGAGAAAATCTTTCCATAACATAATTGTAATATTTGTCGTTAATTCTCTTTTATGTAATCGTCAAGCAAGTAGTTTATTTATGTTATCATTCCATCTTTCATATAAATGACTCTATCTGTTTTTACGGCCAACGATTCATCATGCGTAACAATGACAAATGTTTGACCAAATTCTTTTCTTAATTCAAAAAACAATCCGTGAAGTTCTTCTTTGTTTGCTGTATCCAAGCTACCTGATGGCTCATCAGCCAAAATTACCGAAGGTCTATTTATCAAAGCTCTGGCTACAGCCACTCGCTGTTTTTCACCTCCTGATAGCTCATTGGGCTTATGGCTCATACGGTCAGTCAGTCGTAAAAAATCCAACATCTCGGCTGCTTGCTTTTTAGCCACAGACATTTTCTCACCACTTATCAAAGCTGGTATCATTACATTTTCAATGGCTGTAAATTCAGGAAGTAATTGATGAAATTGAAATATAAAACCGATATGCTTATTGCGAAAGTCTGATAAGTTTTTCTCCTTCAACTTAAAGGGTTCAACGCCATCATACAAGACTACTCCGCTATCTGGACGGTCCAACGTACCTAGTATTTGTAACAAAGTGGTTTTTCCCGCACCACTGGGTCCCACTAAAGCTACAATTTCGCCTTTTTTGACGGAAAAGTCTATACCTTTTAATACGTGAAGCTGTCCAAAGCTTTTTTCAATACCGTGTGTTTCAATCATAGAAATGCCAGCTTGCTTTTTATACAGTAAATACAAAGAAACAAATTACACATAGTGAAAGCATGGTTTGAATCAAACCACTTTCACTCCCGGCTGAACAGTCAACATGGATTTTGGTACCGCAGCCTTTATTGAATCAATAATTAATTTTGAAACTCTATGTCTCACAAAATCTTTGCGCGTGATAAAAACAATTTCACGAGCAGGTCTAGGTATCGCAAAGGGATGAACTAATTCTTTTTGTGACCCGGAAAACTGTTCAACAGCCAACTCCGGAATGAAAGTGATACCATTCCCGCCCTCAACCATACGCATAAAAGTCTCAAGACTTCCCAACTGATAGGCGGCTTGATGAAGCTTTACTTTCTCCATATTACAAAAACGCATTAACTGATCACGGAAGCAATGTCCCTCATCTAACAGCCATAAGCGTTCTTCGCTAATATCAGCAGACTTAATCAGCTTATTACTGAATATAGGCTCTTCACGAGATATATAAACCAAAAATTGTTCATAGAAGAGTGTGGTTGATTCTATACGCATTTCATCTTCTCTCGAAGCAATAATAGCTGCATCTATTTCGCCTTTTAGCAATGCTTTCAAAGTAGTCTCCGTCTTCATTTCCATGACACGTAAATCAAGACCTGCATTATCCTTCATTAAGCCTTGAATAAAACGGGGAAGCAAATAGGGGGCAATAGTTGGCAAGATGCCCATCTTAAATACACCGTCTATAGCCTCTTCTTCTTCTTTGACAATGTCTTTGATAAGAGAAGCTTGCTGAATTACAACTCGAGCTTGTTTAATTACCTTTTGACCTGATTTTGTCGGTTGAATTGGCTGTTGCGAACGATCAAATAATTTTATCTCCAATTCATCTTCCAACTTTTGTATCATCATGCTTAATGTTGGCTGAGTTACTCGGCAATATTCAGCTGCACGCCCAAAGTGCCTATAAGTATCTACGGCTAGCACGTATTCAAGTTGTTGTATTGTCATATCTTTGCGTATTATGTTAGGTTTTTCTTCTGTATACTACTTTTACTTCCGAACAAAAAGCCTTATAAGGCTATGTTTTTATTCGTTTTTCCTGGCAAAAGAGATTATCAACGGGTAAATATACAAAAAAAGAAGAGCATGAAAAAGATTTTTCAAAACCCAATTTCATCTCCCGCAACAATTCCATTCATGATGGCATAGAAAGTTAGACCGGGGAGTGTCTTTATTCCTAACTTGGAAGTAATGTTTTTTCGATGACTCAGCACCGTATTCAGGCTGATATTCAGTTGCTCTGCAATTTCTTTATTGGTAAACCCTTTCACAACAAGCTGTAACACATCAGTTTCTCTCACAGATAATTCCTTATTCTGCTCACCTATTAGGCGCGTTCCATTTGTTTCTTCAAAGTGTTTACACAGATGTTCAATGATAGTCTCTTTAGGAGCTGCTGTACATACAATATTTAAAGATTGTGCAGAGGGCATTTCTTTAAAATCGTGTACTAATAAAATTGTTTTATTTCTTTTCAGTAAAAAGAAGTCTGCATTCGTAACAAAAAATAAAGGTTCAGTGATAAAGTAGTCATACCCATCAGGCTCAGCTTTAGAAAACTCAGCAAACGTACTAAACACGACAGACTCAATAGGATAAAACAAGTCCAATAGAAGACTTTTCAACCCTAAAGCCCGTAATGAATCAGTTAGAAGAATGGCTATTTCTTTCGTTTTACTCATTCAATACCACTTAAAGCTTTTCCATTGAAGCAACCATGGGAGCTAAAATACGATAACGAATCCTGTTGTCTTGTTTGATATCTTTCCCTAAAGTAGTAATAGCAAAAATCACTGCATAGCAAAGGTTTTCATCATAAGAACCGGAAAGATGTTTAATCAGAATACGTTTCAAATCATTTAAAAAAGCTTCGACAGAGTCTTCTGAGTCAATAGACGAATCGTCTCTTTCTTCAATAGCAAGCGACACATTACTCACTTGTAGTTTTTCACTTAATTTAAGGCAATAAGGAAACCATGCCTCATTATCATTTTCAATTCTTTTCAGCAACTCTTCCTTAAAGGAGTTGAAAAACTTACCGGTTAACTCAAGCGTTGCATTCGGAGATTCATTTTGGGATATAAAAACTCTCAAATGGCGTTCTATGTTGGGTAATTGATGACGAGTATAGGCATCATTCGTTTTCCTCAAATACTCAATAATTTGAGAGGTATGAAAACATTGCAGCTTCTTTTCAGGAAAATAATCTTCATTCAAGAAGGTGTTTATCATCGTCAAAAAGAAGTCAATATCCAATTGTTTTTCTTCAGATATTTGACGAACAGTTCGGTCACCCAAACCAAGTCGGATGTTGAACCTATTTAAAACAGGAATAAGCGAGGGGTACTCTTCAACCACCTCGCTTAGTCTCATATTCGGATTTATTAATTGCATATTATGCTTTCTTCCACTGTGCTCTTAATAGCTTAACAGCTTCCGGGAGTACAATATTTCTGTCTCCTTGACAGCCACATTCAAAACTTACATATTTATCGTATTTAAGTTCTTTCAGGGCTCTAAAACCGGAGATATAATCATCTGCTTCTCCATCCTCACCCGGCATACTGCGTCTTTTACGACTTGCCATATGTACATGCTGTAGATATTCACCTGCCGACATAAAAGCTCCGTAGTCTGAAGTTTCTTCCCACGTCATGTGCCAGAAATCTCCTAAACAAGTAACTCCCGGATTATTAATATCCCGACAAACAGAAGCAGCATCAGCTACTTGACGCATATAAAATGCTTCTCTTCTATTAAGGGGCTCCAGAATGATAGTCGTATTATGCTCTTGAGCAAATGTGCCCAGTTTACCCAACGCTTCACACATGAAGTCACGTGTTTCTTGTGTATGTGGCATAACGGGTTTTTGATGATTGAATGCCGGAACCATGATTACACCCGTTGAGCCTAGCTCACCGGCTGCTTCAATGATTCGCTTCATTGAAGTATCAAATTCATTACGAACTGACTCTTCTTCTGAAAGAACAAAACCACTAAACCCGGCACAAATCGCACTTACTTTGATGTCACGACCTCTCAAGGCATCTTTTATTTCAGTGACACGCTGGTGCAAGTTTCCACCTCCGGGCTCAAAACCTTTGATGCCTAAGTTCTCCATATAGTCAAACTTCTCGTTCAAAGATCCGCCGGGAGCTGTTCCTTCTTGAAATGAAAGCTTCAACTCAACCGATTTTTTCTTGGCGGTAGTTTCTGCTTTAGCAGTTGTATGTGTTAAACCTCCAACGGTGGCGAGTGCTACGCCACCGATAGAGGATTTAATAAACGTTCGTCTATTAAAGGCCATTATTTATCCTTTCTTTTTAATTAGTTACCCGGTACCGGAGTAGTAAATCCGGACATATCCATTTTCCCCTCCAAAGTTAAATCTTTCGGAGTATAATCTAGTGGAGCACCTACCATAGCATCCCAAGTTGTCTCAGCACCAGTATAAGACGATTCACGTCCCATAATGGCGGCCATATTAGATGTAGCCGTTTCTTCTACTTGATTAATTGGTTTTTCTGAACGAATATGATTAATCAAGTTTACATGTTCTAATGTATACGGGTCTTTTTGTTTAAAGTTTGCATCTTCAGCTTCATGATCATATTTCCAAATCACGTTACCTTCTAAGTCTTTAATCTCCATGGTTTGGCTATTCCAGCTACCTTTTGTCCCTTGGATAAACTCACTTACATTATTGGCACAACCATTTACCTGACGGCACATACTATGCATATGGATACCGTTTTCCATGGTGAAGTCAATGCTAAAGTTATCGAACTGGTCACCGGTTACCCGACGTTGGCGAGATCCAAAACCTACTGCTTTAACAGGTTTCAAACCGCTAAACCATGTAAATACGTCAATATTATGTACGTGCTGTTCTACAATATGATCACCTGATAACCATTTCCAGTTTACCCAGTCTTTAATCATCCATTCAGCATCTGTCCAACCATTTTGACGCTCTCTGTACCACAACATACTTTGATTCCAATAAACCGTTCCACCGGTAATTTCACCAATTAAACCATTCATTACTTGTTTATATGATTCTACATAGCTGCGTTGGTGATGACGTTGTGTTCCGGTTACAACGCTCAAACCTTTTGCATCAGCTTGTTTAGCAGCAGCTATAAGCATTCTATAACCTACTGCATCTACACAAATAGGTTTTTCAAGGAAAGCATGTTTTCCTTTTTCTACGGCATATTTATAATGTATCGGACGGAAGTAAGGAGGAGTACAGTCGATAATCATATCAACTCCACTGTCAATCACTTGTTTATAGGCATCTAGTCCTACAAAGCGTTTGTCTTCCGGAATGTCAATACCTTTATCATTTTTCAACTTATTAGCTAAACCATCTACTCTCTCTTTGAAAGTATCACCTAGTGCTATAACAGTCACACCATCAGCTGAGTTCAAGAAGTTATAAACTGCACCAGAACCACGTCCACCGCAACCAATTACTCCACATTTAATTTCTTTTCCTTCAGAAGCCCAGTCTACTAAGTTGGGGACATAGTATGTTCCTGGTTCTTTCAAAGGTTTAATAGCGGCTGCTCCACCACCTCCATCACATGAGGTTAGCATTGAGGCAGCACTACCTGTACCTACTACTCCGGCTGCTCCTACTAAAGCTGAGCTTTTTAAAAAGGATCTTCTACTGATTTGATTTTCTTTCTTCATGATATTTTGAATTATGTAATATTATATTGACTATTTCCTATTTTTAATTGGGTTTGATAGCAGAGTCAGGCTCACAAACTACACGGAAACCTATACCTCTAATATCTGAATACCACCATATACTTTTGGGTTGCTGTGGGTCTGTTTTCAACCATGCATCATGATAGGTACGACCCCTTGCTGCGCTTCTTACGTCTGATGCATCAGATGTATAATTTCCACCTCTTACTACCCACTCTGTTCCTTCTTTCACAATTGGATTTGCTACATTTAGGTCTGTTTTGGTATAGGCTAACGAATCATATCTATCAGCACAATACTCCATCACATTTCCTAGCATATTCTTCAGTCCAAATGGATTAGCTTTCACCTTATCCGGCTCTTGTGTTCTATTTCGACTACT